>JANQGN010000547.1 GCA_028277295.1 Rhodospira sp. | reverse complement strand
AATCACGCACATGCCCTCGGGCATCGTCGTGCAATGCCAGTCGGAGCGCTCGCAACACCAGAACCGGGCGCACTGCTGGACCATGCTGCGCGCGCGCCTGTACGAGATGGAACTGCAACGGCGCGAGGAGGCCGCCCAGGCCCTCGCCGACACCAAGACGGACATCGGCTGGGGTCACCAGATCCGCTCCTACGTGCTGCAGCCCTATCAGATGATCAAGGACCTGCGCACCGGTGTGGAAACCTCGGACACCCAGGGGGTTCTGGACGGCGCTCTGAACCCGTTCATGTCCGCCGCCCTGGCGGCGCGGGTGCAGGTCAGCGGCGACGAGGGGTGACGGCTGGGCATCCCGTAACACAGGAAGGGGCAGCACGATCATGGTGGGATGGATTCCAGCGGCCATTGGCACCGCCGTGGCCCTGTACGTGGCCTACGGTGCCTCGATGTTCCTGTTCCAGGACTTCTTCATGTTCCACCCGGGGCCACAGCCGCCGCCCCCCGCGCAAACAGCCGTCCCCGAGTTTCGCCCGATGTCGGCCACCAGCGCCGATGGCCTGGCCATGACCTCGTGGTACGCGCCGCCCCCCGGCGAGAGCGCCGGGCCAGTGGTTGTCTATTTCCAGGGCAACGGTGGCAACTGGATCCAGCGCCTGGACAAGGCGCGCTTCTTCCTGGACAACGGCCTTGGCGTAATGCTGGTGGGACAGCCCGGATACAACGGCAACCCCGGGCGGCCGGGCGAGGAGTCGTTCCTCGCCGCCGGGCGCGCCGCCCTGGGCATCCTGGATGCCGAGGGGATCGGCCCTGACCGTCGCGTGTTCTATGGAGAGTCCATTGGCTCCGGCAGTGCCTTGCCGCTGGCCGCCGAGCACGGGGCGGGCGCCGTGGTGTTGGAGGGCGCCTTCACCTCCATCGCCGCCATGGTGTGGCGTCAATACGGGCTGTTCATGGTCGACGGCCTGTTGAAGCACCCCTTCAACAACATGGATGACGTCGAGCGGCTGAACGCGCCTCTGCTGGCGTTGCGCGGCCAGCGCGATAGAACCGTCCCACCGTCCATGGGGCAGACCCTCGTGGAGGCGGCGCGGGCGGCGGGAAATCCCCACGCCGAGGACATCCTCTTTCCCGAGGGCGGTCACGTGAATCTCTTCGACGTCGGCGCCGGCCCGCGCGTCCTGGAGTTCCTGACCCGGGTTGGGGCGTGGACCAGGCCCGGCTCCACCTAAGGTCAAGGCCACCTAGGGCGTTTTCGGTGCAAAAGAATCGTCAAAAACGCCCTAGGGTGTTGATATTGAAGCAAATCATCGCGCCGAACCGCTTCGGATCGCTCGGGATTTGCTCTAGACCAAAGATCTATATCCCTGGCCTTTGGCACTATGGCACCTCCATTTTTCTTTGGCACCCCACGACCCGGGCAGTGTATGGTTGGCCACGAGTGGCGACCTCTACGGGTATTTCCAAAAAGAACGGTGCGAGCCTGGGATCATGCCAATAGAAATGCGTCGCGTCGTGTTGACTCAGGGGGAATTTAATCAGGCCTTGCAGGATTTCATGGCGGCGAATGAGCAGATGTTCAAGGGAGCCAGACTCCTGGACAGCACCATTCGCCGCGCCGATCCGCTGGAGATCTCCCTCGCCGTGCAAACCCGAGAAGGGCACCAGAGTTCACTGTCGATGGGTGGAACGCATCTGGCGGCGGTACTCATCAAATATTGTATTGATCACCGCATTCCCTTGCCCCGCAACTCGACCAAGTCAGTCAAGACGGTCAGCGCCGGGATCGCGCTCGACATGGTGTTCCGTGATACCACCGGCGGCTCCCCCAGCAAGTGAGGGCGGCGGCGTTGCTGGGGCGTCCTGACCCATCTCGGAACGCCCTTCGGCCAAAGGTGCCCGATGATCGTCAGATCAGCCCCGCCAGCGGCGAACTGGGATCGGCGTAGCGCTTCTTGGGAATGCGCCCGGACAGGTAGGACAGGCGCCCGGCCTCCACGGCGAGCTTCATCGCCCGGGCCATGCGGATGGGATCGGCGGCCCCGGCGATGGCGGTGTTGAGCAACACCCCGTCCACCCCCAGTTCCATGGCCACGGCCGCGTCTGAGGCGCAGCCAACCCCCGCATCCACGAGCACGGGCACCGCGCAGGTCTCCTTGATCAGGCGGATGGTGACCGGGTTCAGGATGCCCAGGCCGGAGCCGATCATGGAGCCCAGCGGCATGATGGCCACGCAGCCCATGTCCTCCAGCCGCTTGGCCGCGATGGGATCGTCATTGCAATAGACCATCACCTGAAAGCCGTCGGCGATCAGCGCCTCGGCGGCGGCGAAGGTCTCGGGCATGTTGGGATACAGGGTCTTCTGGTCGCCCAGCACCTCCAGCTTGACCAGGTCCCAGCCGCCGGCCTCGCGCGCCAGCCGCAGCGTGCGAACGGCATCGTCGGCGGTAAAGCAGCCGGCGGTATTGGGCAAATAGGTGTAGACCTTGGGATCGACGAAATCCATCAGCATGGGCTGGTTGGGGTCGGACACGTTCACCCGACGCACCGCCACGGTGACAATCTCGGCGCCGCTGGCCTCCAGGGCGCGGGCGGTTTCCTCGAAGTCCTTGTACTTACCAGTGCCTACCAGCAGCCGCGAACGGAAGCGCCGGCCGGCCACCAGGAAACTGTCATCCTCGACGTCCAGGCCGGCCGCCGCCGTGTCCGGCGCCCCGCCACCGATGAAGTGCACGATCTCCAGGGTATCGCCCTCCTGCACGCGGGCGTCACCATAGGTGGCGCGGGGGACGATCTCGCGGTTGCGCTCGACGGCTACCTTGCGACCGTCCAGACCCATGCTGGCCAACAGATCGGCCACGGACAGGGAGGAGTCGAGAACACGGGATTCGCCGTTGATGGTGACCTGCATGGTGATGCGCTTTCCGGAGTGTCGTGCGATGGGAAGAAGCGGGGATTAGGCACACCCCAGGGTCCGCCTGTGGGCGGCGTGTGTCCGTGTCCGCAGGCAGAGTATGGGTCCCCGCCCCCGGGGTTTCAACCGCGGCCGTGGGGCGGGACCGGTGGACACTCGTGCAGCGACGCCTTCAAGGAATTCACCCTTGAATGCAAACGTCGCTGCACAACATGTTGAATTTAGTGCACTTTCGACACAGACAAACGAATGCAGACTGCATCTTTTGTCTGTGTCAGTGCACTAGCGATCGGTTGCCCTGCCGACGGTCAAAACGGCTCGATCAAGCGATCCAGATAGTCGCGCTCCGGGAGAGGGCGCTCGGCTTCGTTGGCGCGGCGGCGCAACTCCTGGAGGATCTCACGGGCGCGGCGGGCGTCCGGCTCGGTGGGCAGGCGGACGGAGTCGTCGTCGGCGCCACGGCCGGTGGGGCGGTCGAGGGGATCGCGTCCCTCGCCCCACCCTCGGCCGAAGCCACGCCCCATCCCGGGCGCCGATCCGGGCAGCGCCCCCATGCCCCCCAACCCGAGGGACCGCAGACCCATCTGTCCGGCCATGCCGGCCATGGCCTGACCGCCACCCTGGCGCAGCGCCTCCAGCGCGCGGCCCTGGGCGCGCGCCGCCGCGCCCGTGTCGCCGTCGGCCAGCGCCTGTTCGGCCTGGCGCATGGCCAGGTTGGCCTCGCCCAGGGCGGACGGCACCTCGCCCAGGCGCTCGCCAAGATCGGCCATCATGTCTTCCAACGCCTGCCGCAGTGCCTCCTGCCGCGCCGCCAGATCGCGGGTCGCCTCGGACGGCGCGCCCTCTGTCCGCTCTCCCTCGGGCGCGGACTCGTCCAGCCGCCCGGCACCAGAGGTCGGCGGCCGCTCCAGCCAACGGCGCAAGTCGTCGGCGTCCAGGGACGGGCCGCCGCCCTCCGGCGCCAGGCCGAAGGGGAGAGGCGCGCCGGGTTCAAGACCGTTGAGCGCTGGTGGCAAACGATGCGGGGGCACGCCATCAAGCAGGTTGGCGAGCGGATCGTCGCCGGGCGCGCGGCCATCGCGGTCGGCGGCCTCCGGATCCAGCGCGAAGGTTTCATCCAGCAACGCCTGCTGTCGCTCGGCCAGATCGCGAAGCCGCCGCGCCATCTCGGCCAACTCCGCCATGGCCCGCAGTTCCTCGGCGGTGGGCGGGCGCGCGGCCTGCAACTGCTCCAACATCTGGTCGAGCCGATCCAGCAGGGCCCGGGCCGCGTCCTCCGCCCCAAGATCGTTGAGCGCCGCGAGGTCGTCGAGCATGCGGCCGATGTCGTCGGGGCGCAGCGTCGGCCCCATGTCCGGCAGCGGCGCGGCGAGGGGCAGGCTCGCCAGGGGAAGGCTCTCGGCCAGGCTTTCCAGGAGCCGCGCCATGGCCTCGCGCACCGCCTCCAGGCGGCGCTGAACCTCGTCGGCCGACGCGCCCTCGTCGATGGCCTCGCGCAGGGCCGCGCGGGCGTCCTCTAGCGCGCGACGGGCCAGCGCCAGGCTGCCATCTTCCAGTGCCAGGGCAATCGCCCACAGGGGCGGCAGGTCCTCGGCGCGGGCGCGGCCGTCCGGGGCCAGGGAGAGCCGCGCGGCCGCCGCCTTCAGGGCCAGGAACACCGGCAGCCGCTCATCGAAGGCCACCGGGTCATCGGCCAGGGCATGCAGGCCAAGGGCCACGGCCCCGGCCCGGTCCGGGGCCAGCACCAGGGCGCGGCGCAGATCGGCCACCGCCTGGGCCACCGGGTGGGTGAAGCGCCGTTCGGGCAGCGTCAGGGTCACGGTTTCGGTGTCGGCCGCCTGCCCACGCGCGTCCACGGCGCGCAGACGCAGGGTGATCGGCGTGCCGGCCCACGGATGGGCGCGCAGGTCGCGGCGCGCCTCGTGGGGATCGTGGGCCTCGGCCTGCCCGGGCAGGGCCTGCGGTGGCGGCAGGTCGAGGTCGAGGGGATCGCCCAGGCGCTGGCCGCCGGCGGGGCGCACCAGGGCCCGCAGCGTGGCAATGCCGTGGTCGTCCTCGGCCCGATAGACCAGCCGCAAGGCCCCCCGCCCGTCGGCCGCCGGGCGCTCGGCGAAGGCGATGGTCGGCGGATGGTCCGGCACCACGATCAGCGGCCGGTCGATCAGCGCGCGCCCGGCCTGAGTCAGGCGCAAGCGGGAGCCCGTCTCCAGGAGGATTTCCAGGCGCTGGCCGCCCTCGCCCATGGCCGCCAGCTCCACGGGCGCACCCACCCGGTCCGCGCCCAGGTCGAGGAGCCCCACGCCTTTCCCGCCACGCATCAGGGCGAGCACCGTGCTGCCGACGGGCACGGTCAGCGGCTCGGCCGATAACGGCGGCAGGCCAGCCATGACGGGGTTCACGGGAGACGGGGACGGGGACGAGGACGGGGCGGCCGTGCCCCCGCCCGGGTCGTCCGGGCTGGCCTGAAGATAAAGCGGTGCCCGTCCGGTATAGTCGGGCGGGGTGATCCAGAGTTGCGCCATCACCGGCGGCGGCGGGGCGCCCAGCCGTGGGCTCAGGCCGCGTTCGACCCGGGACCAGGGGTCCGGCCAGG
Source organism: Rhodospira sp. (assembly GCA_028277295.1). Classification (GTDB taxonomy): domain Bacteria; phylum Pseudomonadota; class Alphaproteobacteria; order Rhodospirillales; family Rhodospirillaceae; genus Rhodospira. The sequence goes on along the minus strand of JANQGN010000547.1, from coordinate 21,135 downwards.
CGATCGCCATGGACACGAAAAGCAGGATCAGGGCCAGGATGCGGAAAGCCTGGGGATCATGGCGGGCCAGGCGCGGCCGGGGCGGGCTGGGACGCAGGGTCCGGGCGTGGGACGCCATGGCCGCCTGGTGGCGAGACCACAAGGCACGGGTGAGGGAATCGTCGGCCCCCAGGGCCAGGGAGTCGGCGGCCGCCGTCCACGGTCGATGGGCCTCGGCGCCGGCGGCGGCCTCCAGGCGCGCCCGCGCCCGCGCCCGGGTGGGGGGCCGCCAGCCGCGCAGGCCCTGGGTGAGGGTGGCCGCCGTCATGGACAGCAGCGCCGTCAGCGCCAGCAGATGCAGCCAACCCGGCAGACGCGGCAGACCGTCCGACAGCAGCGCCGCCAGGGTCAGCGCGGCCCACGTGAAGGCGGGCCACAGCCGCCGCGTCAGGTCCTCGATCAGCAGCGCCAGGGCGGACAGCCGCAAAGGGCCACGGGGCAGGCCGACGCCCGGCGGCATTTTGGTTTCGACGGGAGGGCGACCCGGGGGCGCCTGTCCACGCGAGGGGGGCGAGGACCGTTCCATGCCCCAAACATAGCCCCGGACGCGGTCGGCTTCCATGGCCTCGGCGTGGCAAATTCGTGGCGGCGGACCCTTTGCTCATCCGGGCGGCGGGCTCAGGGTGGGGACATGGCATTGACTGGCGATGGAGATCCTTCGCGTCCTGCGGGCGCTCAGGATGAGGGTCGTTTTACGAGGAAAACCTCATCCTGAGCACCTGAAAGGTGCGAAGGATCTCCGACGGAGGACAGTGACCATTTACCCTGCTTCGCTCAACTGGACCATTGTCAGACCCGATGAGGCGGGGCATCGTGGCGGCCTCGCCCGGTTTCGGAGACCCGACGCAATGCTCGCCCTGGCCGACCGGCTGGATACCCTCAATGTCCTTGTGGGCAACACCGTGCGCTGGTGCGCGCTGATCATGGTCGCGCTGCAGTTCGTGATCGTTCTTTTGCGCTACGTTTTTGGCATCAGCTTCATTTTCCTCACCGAAAGCGTGCTATACTTGCACGGAGCACTGTTCATGCTCGGGGCCGGCTATACGCTTCTGGTCGATCGGCATGTTCGTGTAGACATCTTTTACGCGCGACTGTCGGCGCGTGGGCGCGCGGCCATCGATGTGCTCGGCCACCTGCTTTTTCTGGCCCCGGCGATGGGCGTGTTGGCCTGGGCCGCCTGGCCGTCGGTCTGGCGCGCCTGGGCGATCCTGGAGGGACCGATCTCGGTGGGGGGTATCCCCGCCTCGTTCCTGCTCAAGTCGCTGATCCCGGCGCTCTGTGTCCTGCTGCTGATCCAGGGCCTGGCCTGCCTGTTGCGCGACGTGCTGCGCCTGGCCGGGCGGGACAGCGGGGAGGCGCGCGCGTGACTCCCCTTCCGCTCGACCTGATCATGGTCGCCGCGCTGATCGGCGGCATTCTGCTGGGCTATCCCGTGGCCTTCACCATCGCCGGGGTGGCCACCCTGTTCGCCGGCCTGGGATGGGCGCTGGGGCAGTTCGACGTGACGCTGCTGGGCGCCTTGGGCCAGCGGGCGTTCGGACTTCTGACCAATGACGTGCTGATCGCCATCCCGCTGTTCGTGTTCATGGGCGTGGTGCTGGAAAAGAGCCGCATCGCCGAGGACCTGATGGAGACCATGGGCCGCCTGTTCGGCTCCCTGCGGGGCGGCCTGGGGGTCTCGGTGGTGGTGGTGGGCGCGTTGCTGGCGGCGTCGACGGGCATCGTCGGGGCGACCGTGGTGGCCATGGGCATGATCGCCCTGCCGACCATGCTGCGGAACCGCTACGACACGCCGCTGGCCTGCGGCATCGTCTGCACGTCGGGGACGCTGGGGCAGATCATCCCGCCGTCCACGCTGCTGATCATCCTGTCGGACGTGATGTCCAACGCCTACCAGCAGGCCCAATACGCCCAGGGCAAGTTCACCATCGAGACGCTGTCCGTGGGACAGATGTTCGCCGCCGCGCTGATGCCCGGGTTGCTGCTGGTGGGGATTTACATCGTCTACCTCTTGAGCCGCGCCTGGCTGTGTCCGGGCGACGCTCCGGCCATGGCGGCGGCCCGCGAGGACCGGCCGGACATGGGCGCGGTGCTCAAGGCGGTGGTGCCGCCGGTGCTGCTGATCATCGCCGTGCTGGGCTCGATCCTGGGCGGCATCGCCACACCCACCGAGGCCGCCTCCGTGGGCGCGGTGGGCGCGGTGCTCATGGCCGGGGCGCGAGTGGGCCGCGAGGCGGGGCGGGCCTCGCGGCTGATCCTGCTGGGCGCCGGGGCGCTGGTGCTGCTGGGGATCGCGGCCGGCGCGGCGCCGGTGCGCCTGCAGCGCGACGACGCCGGCCTGGCGGACTGGGGGATTGGCGGCGTCTACCTGGCGCTCGCCGGAGTCGGGTTGACGGCGGCAGGGGCGGCGCTGCGGCGACTGGGCCGGGCGGAGCTGCTGAAGCCGGCGCTGACCGGAACCCTGGTGATCACCGCCATGATCTTCGCCACCATCCTGACCGCCAGCATCTTCTCGCTGGTGTTCGTCGGCCTGGGCGGCGAGGAGCGCATCGAGGCCATCCTCACCGCCATGCCGGGCGGCCCCACCGGCGCGCTGCTGTTCTGCATGGCGCTGATCTTCGCGCTCGGGTTCGTGCTGGACTTCGTGGAGATCACGGTGATCGTTCTGCCGCTGATCGCGCCGTTGCTGATCCTCATGGGGCACGATCCGGTTTGGCTGTCGGTGCTGATCGCCGTGAACCTGCAGACCAGCTTTCTCACGCCACCCTTCGGGTTCTCGCTGTTCTATCTGCGGGGCGCGGCGCCGCCCTCGGTCCGCACCGGGCAGATCTATCGCGGCGTGGCGCCGTTCATCGTCCTGCAAGTCGTCGGCATCGTCCTGATCTGGCTGTGGCCGCCCGTCACCCGCTGGCTGCCGGGGGTGTTGTATTGAAGGAACCGCCCTCGGATCCAGGGGTCCTGACAGACCGGTCATCCGCGTTCGGAGCCCTGTCTCATCGGGTCCACTCTTAACACCGGACCGGGTTCGCGCCATATTCGGCGGATGAGCACCCACCCGCCCAGATCCACCGCCGCCGCCGCCCGTCCGCCGTCGCCCGACGCGATGCGGGTGTTCGACCGCGCGCTGCTGCGCCGGCGCCGCGACCGCGCCGCCGCCGGGTGGGACGGCGTCTCGTTCCTGGTCGAGGAGACCGCCGCCCGCCTGGTCGAGCGGCTGGAGGACATCACCCGCCGCTTCCCGCTGGCCCTGGACCTGGGCTGTCACGGGGGCGAGGTGGCCCGGGCCCTGGCCGGCCTGCCCGAGGGCAAACGGGGCGGCATCGAAACCCTGATCCAGGCCGATCTGTCACCGGCCCTGGCCGCGCGCGCCAGCGCCGCGACCGCCGGCTGTCCCTGGGCCGGGCCGGTGCTGGCCGGCGACGAGGAGGCCCTGCCGGTGGCGCCGGGCTCGCTGGACGCGATCCTGAGCACGCTCTCGCTGCACTGGGTCAACGACCTGCCCGGCGCGCTGATTCAGGCGCGGCGGGCGCTGAAGCCCGATGGCCTGTTCCTGGCGAGCCTGCTTGGTGGAGACACCCTGATCGAGTTACGCACCTGCCTGGCCGACGCCGAAATCGAGGTTCACGGCGGCCTGTCGCCGCGCGCCTCGCCCCTGACAGACGTGCGCGACGCCGGCAACCTGCTGTCGCGCGCCGGCTTCGCCCTGCCCACGGCGGACACGGACGTCCTCACCGTGCGCTACGAGCATCCCTCTACCCTGATGGCTGATCTGCGCGGCATGGGCGAGAGCAACGCCGTGCTGACCCGCCGCCGTGACCTGGGACACCGCGCGGTGTTGAGCCGCGCCGCCGCGCTCTATCAGGAGCGCCACGCCGGTCCCGATGGCCGCGTCCCGGCCACCTTCGAAATCATCACCCTGACCGCCTGGGCGCCCGATGCCAGCCAGCCCAAGCCCCTGGCGCCCGGCAGCGGGCGCGCCAGCCTGGCCGAGGCGCTGACCAAAGACACGTGACCCTGACCGGACGGATACCCCACGCCCATGGACTTTTCCGCCCCCCTGCTGCGCGGCACCTTGGTCAAACGCTACAAGCGCTTCATGGCCGATGTGGTTCTGGACGACGGCACCGCCGTCACCGCGCATTGCCCCAACTCGGGATCCATGCTGTCGGTCAACCCGCCGGGGGCCGAGGTCTGGCTGTCGCCGGCCGCCAACCCGGAGCGCAAGCTGAAGTTTACCTGGGAGTTGGTGCGCATCGGCGATCACCTGGTGGGGGTCAACACCAACCACCCCAACGCGGTGGTCGCCGAGGCCATCGCCTCTGGGCGGGTGCCGGGTCTGGATGGCTACGAGACCCTGCGCCGCGAGGTGAAGTATGGCCGCAACAGCCGGATCGACGTGCTTCTGGAGGGATCGGACCGGCCGTCGTGCTATGTGGAGGTCAAGAACGTCACCCTGCGCCGCGACCCCGGGACCGGCCGGGACGCCGAGGGCGTGGCCGAGTTCCCCGACGCCGTCACCAGCCGGGGCGCCAAACACCTGGAAGAATTGGCCGACATGGTGGCCGCCGGGCACCGGGCGGTGATGGTCTTCCTGGTCCAGCGCGGCGACTGCGTCCGCTTCCAGATTGCGGCCGACCTCGATCCGGCCTATGAAGAAGCCTTGGGTCGTGCCCGCGCCTTGGGGGTGGAGGCCCTGTGTCTGGCCTGCGCCGTGACGCCCCTGGGCGTTCACGTCTCTGGCGCCCTGCCCATGGACCTGGATTCCTCTGCCTCATGATCGAAGCCGCCGCCCGCTCCGAACCGCAAATCATCCTGCATGGCCCTGAGGGCTTCGTCGCCATGCGCGCCGCCGGCCGGCTGGCCGCCGAGACGCTGGACTTCATCACGCCGCATGTGCGGCCGGGCGTATCCACGGAGGAACTGGACCGCCTCTGCGCGACGTTCATCGCCGATCATGGCGCGGTCAGCGCGCCGCTGAATTACAAGGGCTTTCCCAAGAGCATCTGTACCTCGGTCAATCACGTCGTCTGCCACGGCATCCCGGGTCCCAAGACCCTCAAGGACGGTGACATCCTCAACATCGATGTCACCCCGATCCTCAATGGCTGGTATGGCGACTCCAGCCGCATGTACTATGTGGGCGCCGTGGGCGTGAAGGCGCGGCGATTGTGCGAGGTGACCTACGAGGCCATGATGCGCGGCATTGCCGCGATCAAGCCGGGCGCGACCCTGGGTGATCTGGGCCACGTCATCCAGACCTTCGCCGAAGCCCAGCGCTACAGCGTCGTGCGGGACTTTTGCGGACATGGTGTCGGCCGGGTGTTCCACACCGCGCCCAGCGTCATGCACTTCGGCCGGCCGAACACCGGCATGGAACTGCGCGAGGGCATGATCTTCACCGTTGAGCCGATGATCAACGCCGGACGTTTCGAGACCAAGATCCTCGCCGACGGCTGGACCGCCGTCACCAAGGACCGCTCGCTGTCCGCGCAGTTCGAACATACCATTGGGGTGACCGCCGACGGCGTGGAGATCTTCACCGAGTCCCCCAAGGGGTGGCATTGCCCGCCGTACGAGGGCGCCTGACCCCACGCCCGGCGCCGACCCGGAGGTCCCCGCCATGGCTGCTCGAACCGGACCCATTGTCATCCTCACCGGCGCCGGTATCTCCAAGGAATCGGGCCTGGACACCTTCCGTTGCGAAGGCGGCATCTGGCACCAGGTGCGCCTGGAGGACGTGGCGACGCCCGAGGGCTTCGCCCGCGACCCGACCCGGGTGCAGGCGTTCTACAATGACCGCCGCCGTGGGTTGCTGGGCGACACCATTCGCCCCAACACCGCACACGAGGCGCTGGCCCGGCTTGAACGGGACTGGGGCGACCAGGTGCTGCTGGTCACCCAGAACATTGATGATCTTCATGAGCGCGCCGGCTCGGAAAGCCTCTTGCACATGCATGGCGAACTGCTCAAGGCGCGGTGCGGGCACTGCCACGCCGTGCATGTCTGGCGGACCGACCTGGGCACCGGGGATGTCTGTGAGGCGTGTGGCGCCGAGGGGAGACTTCGCCCTCATGTGGTGTGGTTCGGCGAGATTCCGCTCTATATGGAGCAGATCATGGACGCCCTGAACCGCTGCGCCCTGTTCATGGCCATCGGCACCAGCGGCACGGTCTATCCGGCGGCGGGCTTCGTGGCCGAGGTGCGCGAGCGTGGCTGGGCCCACACCGCGGAGCTGAACATGGAGCCGGGGCACGGCGCCTCGCTGTTCGCCGAGATCGTCCAGGGCGCCGCCACCCAAACGGTTCCGGCCTACGTCGAGCGGCTGCTGGCCGACGGCATCCCGGGGTGAGGCGCGTCTCGGCCTCCCTTCGGCCCGTCCGTTGTGATCCCGCCAGTCGCGGCGTATAACCCTGCGCATGCGCATCCTGTTTGCCGATGATGGCGTACCCTACGACGGGCGAACGCCGGTCGAGGACCCCCTGGGCGGTGGCGAGCGCGCCGTCGTGGGGCTGGCCCGCGCCCTGGCCGCGCGCGGGCATCGGGTCTCGGTGGCCACCCAGATCATCGACCCGGGCAGCGTGGACGGGGTCGGCTGGTTGCCTCTGCCCCTGGACGACGGCGACGACACCCTGCCGGAGACCGTGGACGTGCTGGTCGCCGTCCGCCGGCCCTCGCTGCTGCGGCTGCCGGTGCGGCCGGGACGCAAGACCCTGTGGGTCCTGGGCGATCCGGCCTTCATGACGCGTCCGGCGGTGCGCGCGCGGCTGACCCATCACCGGCCGGACCTGCTGTTCGTGAGCGAGAGCCAGAGCCGCGCCTGGCCGGGCACGGGCGGCCTGGCGACGCACGTCCTGACTCCGGGGGCGGCGGCGCCCTTCCTCGCGGCCGAGCCCGATCCGGTCTCGGCGGAGACAGCGGTCGCCGTGGCCACGGTGCATCCGGCGCATGGTCTTGACTGGTTGCTGGACCGCTGGGAACACGGCATCGCCCCAGCCGCGCCCGGGGCCCGGTTGCATCTGTACTCGGCGCTGCTGACCGCCGGCCTGGAGGGACAGCCGGTGCCCGCCGACATCGCGCCGAGGGTCGAGCGGGTGCGCGCCCTGGCCGGCGACGGCGCGGGCGTCGAGGTCCGGGCCCCCCAGCCGGAGGCAGCGCTGGCGGAGGCGTTTCGGCACGCGCGGGTGTTCCTGCATCCGGGACAGGCGGGCGATCATGCCTGCTGGAGCCTGATCGACGCGCAGGCCGCCGGGCTGCCGGCGGTGGCCCGTCCGTTGGGCGGCGCCGCCGAGCGGCTGGTGGACGGCGAGACCGGGCATCTGGCACCGGACGATGCGGCCTTCGAGAACCTCGCGGCGATGCTGCTGACGCAGCCAGGGGTGGCCGCCAGCCTGGCCGAGGGCGCGCGGACCCCGGATCGCCGGCGGCCCTGGGAAGACGTGGCCCGCGAGCTGGAATCCCACTGGTTCAGCTTCGGACGCTGACGACGGGTCCCCATGCATCTTCTGTTCATCACCAACAGCCGCATCGGCGACGCGGTGATCTCCACCGGCCTGCTGGATCATCTCGTCCGGCGCTCCCCCGGGGCGCGCGTCACCGTCGCCTGTGGCCCGCTGGTGGCGCCCTTGTTTGCCGGCGTGCCCGGCCTGGAGCGGATCCACGAACTGCGCAAGCGGCCGCGCGCCGGGCACTGGCGGGCCTTGTGGACGGCCTGCGTGGGGCGTCGCTGGGACCTTGTGGCGGACCTGCGTGGCAGCCCGATTCCCTGGCTGCTGCGGGCCGGCCGGCGGCTGCGTCCCACGGTGGACGGCCGCGCGCCGGTCCATCGGGTTCGGCGCATCGGCTCGGCGCTGGGGCCGGAGGGCGTGGCCGACCCACCGGCGCCCCGTCTGTGGATTCGCCCCGAGGACCAGGCGACGGCGGCGGCGGCGCTGGCCCGCGCGGGCGTGGCCGAGGGCGAGCCCATTCTCGCGCTGGCGCCCACCGCCAACTGGATCGGCAAGACCTGGCCGGCGGATCGGTTCATCGCCCTCGCCCAGCGGGTCACGGCGCCTGGCGGCCCGATGCCCGGCACCCGCCTGGCGGTGTTCGGCGCGCCCGGTGAACGCGAGGCGGCGGTGCCGGTGCTGGATGCCCTGGCCGGGCCGGGGCTCGTCGATCTCGTGGGCGGCCTAACCCTGCCGGCGGCGGCCGCCGCCCTCGGTCGGTGCAGCCTGTTCGTGGGCAACGACTCCGGTCTGATGCACATGGCCGCGGCCATGGGTGTCCGCACCGTCGGCCTGTTCGGGCCGTCGCGCGACGAGCACTATGCGCCCTGGGGACCACACGGGCGCGTGGTGCGCACGCCCGAGCCCTTCACGACCCTTTTTCCGCCCGATCTGGACACCACGCGTGTCGGCAGCCTGATGGGCGGCCTTTCGGTGGACACGGTGTTGGACGCCATCATCCGGCCGTGGGACGGGGGCGGGGCTCCGAACTCGGATGACAGATCCATTAGTTTGCTCGTCTCCGACGGAGATCCGTCGCACCCTCTGGATGCTCAGGATGAGGTCTGTCCATTTAAAACACCCTCATCCTGAGGAAGCCCTTAAAAAGTGAAAGTCCTCATCCTGAGCGTCCGCAGGACGCGAAGGATCTCCATCGGAGTCCCGTGACCCTCGCCCTTGTTAACCCGAACCCGTTGCCCTGGGGACGGCGGCGCCCCCGTTGACCCGGCGGGACTTTTGCCGTGAGATGGGCGCCCGCTCCGCCCAGGCCGGCCGAGCGGAGCGGGTGGGCCGTGGGACGGCCACCGACGGACCAGCGGTGCCTCATGTGACCGCTGCGATTAATCATGGGAGTCCCCTCTGATGGATCCGCGCGTGCTACAGGCGATCACCGGTGACGCGTTCGGCGGGACCGAGCGCTTTTTTGAACGCCTGGTGATGGCCTTGCATCGGGACGGCATCCAGCAACTGGTGATCCTGCGCGCGATCGAGGATCGCGTGGAGCGGCTGCGGAGCGCCGGTCTGCATCCGGTGCCGATGACCTTCGAGACCCTGGAATTCGTTACCCGCCGGCGTGTCCGGCAACACGTCAAACGCTTTCAGCCCGGTCTGGCCCTGGCCTGGACGGCCGAGGTGGTGCCCATCCTGACTGGCATGGGGGTGCCCGTTCTCGGCCGCTGGGCCAACGGCCGGCCCCTGGAGCCCTACCGCCACTGCCAGCATCTGCTGGTCCATACGGGGGACGATCAGGCGTTCCTGCTTGAGGCCGGGTGGCCGGCCGATCGGGTTCACATGCTGCCGCCGCTGGTGGACCAGTCGGACGAGCCCGCCGTGGCCCGGCGCACGCTGTTCACCCCGCAGCAAGCCCCCTTGATGTTCGCCGCCGTTCGCATGACCGAGCGCCGCGACCTGCATACCCTGCTGCGGGCACTGCAACGGCTGCCGGATGTCTACCTGTGGATCGCCGGTGACGGGCCGGAGCGCGACGCGCTGGAGCACACCGCCTACGAGCTGGGCATCAAGCCGCGCGTGCGCTTCCTGGGGTGGCGGGACGACCTGGCGGCGCTCTACGAGGCTTGCGATCTTGTGCTGTGCACCGGCACCGATCGGGTGCCCGAACACGCCGTGGTCGAGGCCTGGGCGCATGGCAAGCCGGTGGTGGCCGTGGGGCGCCCGGATCGGCAGTCGGTGCTGCGGCCCAACGAGAACGTGCTGGTGCTGCCCGGCGACGACATCCTGACCATCGTTCAGGGACTCAAGTGGGTGCTGGCGGAGCCCGGCGCCTTGCAGACCCTGGGCACGCGCGGTCATCACGTGTTCTGGCACGGACACACCGAGGCGCAGGTTCTTGCCGCCTATCGAGGGTTGTTCGAGCATCTGGCGCGGGGCGACGGCGCCTGATGGAGGATATCCCGGGAGTTTCTTGTTATTTGTCGCTTTTTATACTATGAGGTGCGGGACTGGTCGTAAACTACCCCTTTCTGGTCTCGCCGTGATCCTGCCCTTGCCCCTCCCCACGCCCCTTTTCCTGGAGGACCGCTCCCATGCCGCACCAAAACGCGCACGCCGGGCCCCTCGACCTGCTGCTGCGCGGCGGAACCGTGGTCACGGCCTCGGGCCGACAGGAGACCACCGTCGGGGTGCGCGACGGCCGCGTGGTCGGCCTCGGCCTGCCCGGAACCACACCGGCGCGTGAGGTGCTCGATCTGGCCGGACTGCATGTGCTGCCCGGCGTCATCGACAGCCATTTGCACTTCCGCGAGCCCGGCATGGAGCATAAGGAGGACCTGGAAAGCGGCTCTCGCGCCGCCGTTCTGGGTGGCGTGACCGCCGTCTTCGAGATGCCCAACACCAACCCGACCACGGACTCGCCCGAGGCCCTGGCCGACAAGCTCGCCCGGGCGAAAGGTCGCGCCTGGTGCGACCACGCCTTCTTCCTGGGGGCGACGTCGAGCAACGCCGGTCACCTGGGCGCCTGGGAAACCCGGCCCGGATGCGCGGGGGTGAAGCTCTTCATGGGCTCGTCCACCGGGTCGCTGCTGGTGGAGGGCGACGCCAGCCTGCGCCAGGTGCTGACCAGCGGACGCCGGCGCATCGCCGTCCATTCCGAGGACGAGGATCGCCTTCGCGCCCGCAAGGCCATCGCCGAGGAACGCGCCGATGCCGCGGCGCATCCCGACTGGCGCGACGAGGAAACCGCCATTCGCGCCACCCGCCGGTTGCTGGCGCTGGTGCGCGAGACCGGCCGGCGCGTGCACGTGCTCCATGTCACCACCGCCGAGGAAATGGATCTGCTGACCGAGGACCGCGACCGGGTCACGGTGGAGGTCACCCCCCAGCACCTGACCTTGGCGGCACCCGACTGCTACGAGGCCCTGGGCAGCTTCGCGCAGATGAATCCGCCGATCCGCGACGCCCGCCACCGCGAGGCCCTCTGGCGGGCGCTCCGCGACGGGCTGGTGGATGCGGTCGGCTCCGACCATGCGCCGCACAGCCTCGAGGAGAAATCGCGACCCTATCCGCAAAGCCCCTCGGGCATGCCCGGGGTGCAGACCCTGGTGCCGGTGATGCTGGCGCACGTGGCCGCCGGGCACCTGACCCTGGAGCGGTTCGTGGACCTGACCAGCGCCGGGCCCGCGCGGATCTATAACATCGCCGGCAAGGGGCGGATCGCGCGCGGCTACGACGCCGACTTCACCGTCATCGATCTGGCCGCCGAGCGGGTGATCGAGAACGACTGGATCGCCAGCAAGTGCGGCTGGACGCCCTATCACGGCATGCCGGTCAAGGGCTGGCCGGTGATGACCATCATCCGTGGTCGCGTGGTGATGCGCGACGGCGAGACGCAGGGATCGCCCCAGGGCCACCCGGTGCGCTTCCAGGGGGTGTGACGAGTGGTCCGCTTCGTCTTCACGGTGCTGTTTCCGCGCGCCGGACAGCAAAATACGTCTGACTAGAGCATGGTGCGCGATTTCTGAATCGCCCAGCATGCTCTAACAATTTGTTTTTCAAGCAAATCCTCGTCGCGATCTGTGCCAGATTGCTCGAGATTTGCTCTAAAACAGATTATCTAGAGATTCTGAAATCCTGTTGGCACCTACTTTCGTAACGACTGCTTTCAAAATATCCAGAGCAAGAACACGGAAACTCTCTGAATTTACTGAAAATCCATTCTCTGCCTGCGATTCAACCTCTTTTATCTTCTCTATAAGCTCATGAGGAATCTGAACGTCAACATAATTAACATCTCCCTCAATAACGTTCATTGAGGAGGAATCTCTGAATATTGTTTTTTCTATTGTGATCATCTGAACCTATCCTTTGAATTGACTCTTTCTTTAGAAGGCACATCGCCTTCATAAAGAAAAACTTTAGATTCATCATTTGCAACAAGCTTTTCAATATTGAGATTATCAGCACTAATGGACTCATCAATTGTAACATTATAAGTGTCCGAAACCTTCTGCTCCATCGCCTTTGAAAGGGCATTCATGAAATCGGAAACAACTGATTTATTTTGCGACACCAAATTATATTGTTCATTATCTCCCGATACAAACATTCCAAAATGAAGCGTGACCTCTCTCTTCCTATATGCATCGTGTTCATTAAAAATTACGAACAGGGCCAAAGCACACAAAAAAGACACAAAGGACACTAAACCAGAATATGAAACATCCGCAAGCGAAACCAATCCCGAGATGCCAGCAACTATCAATGAAACGACAGCGCCAAATATAACCATGCAACCGTTATTTTTTCTATAAGAGAATACCTCTGTCATTTGAGCGGATTTTCTAATGTGCTTTGTAGAAAACGTTAAAATACCATCATCCCGCGCAACGGTAACATAGTTATTATTTACGGATACTTCCATTGTAATCCTCCAGATCATATTCTAATTTTTATTGGGCAGTTAAGCCAGCGCTTATTACCTTAGCTAGAAAAGGGTACACTCAGAGCATCATAGATTCAAGCACGAATCATATTTGATGCGTGAAACGACATTCGATAGGTTGATACAATAAGATTCGATGGAGGCACGAAATCATGTCACATTTCTTCTTTTTATGCGATCTAGAATATATATATACGTGAGCATTCTATCCTCGATAGCCCTGTTGCTGGTGTTCCAGCTTGCCGGCGAGGCGACACGCCACGCCCTGGCCCTGCCCATCCCGGGTCCCGTGCTGGGTATGCTGGGGCTGCTGCTGGCGCTGGCCCTGCGCGGGGCCTGGCTGCGCTGGCGACACCAGGCGGCGGCCGAGGTTCCGCCGGCGCTGGAGCAGGTCGCGGCCACCCTGCTGGGCCATCTGTCGCTGCTGTTCGTGCCCGCCGGGGTCGGGGTCGTCACGCACCTGTCGCTGCTGGCCAGCGAGGCCGTACCCCTGGGCGCGGCGCTGGTGGTCAGCACCCTTCTGGCGGTGGCTGTGGGCGGCTGGCTGATGGCCCGAGCGCTGCGGAGCCCCGCGCCATGATGGCGGAGCTTTCCGACATCTGGGTCTACCTGGCGCGCGATCCCCTGTTCGGCCTGACCCTCACGGTGCTGGCCTACCTGGCGGCCGATCGGGTCTACCGGCGGCTGGGCATGCACCCCCTGGCCAACCCGGTTCTGTGGTCGGTAATCGTGCTGGCCCTGGTGCTGCGCGGCACCGGGATCTCCTACGAACGCTACTTCGAGGGCGCCCAGTTCATCCACGTTCTGCTGGGACCGGCGACGGTGGCGTTGGCGGTTCCCCTGTACCGGGCACTGAGCACGCTGCGCCGCCAGTGGCGGGGGCTGCTGGTCGCCCTACCGGCTTCGGTGCTGGTGGCCTCGCTGGGAGCGGTGGCGCTGGCCTGGGCGCTGGGCGCCGGCCAGACCACGCTGGCCTCGGTGGCGCCCAAGGCGGTGACCACGCCGATCGCCATGGGCATCAGCGAGCGCCTGGGCGGGCTGCCGTCGCTGACCGCCGTGCTGGTGATCCTGACCGGCATCCTGGGCGCGGTGCTGGGGCCACCGCTGCTCTCATGGCTCAAGGTGCGCGACCCGCGCGCCCGGGGCGTGGCCCTGGGGGCGGCGGCGCACGGTATCGGGACCGCCCGGGCCTTCAACGAAAGCGCCGAGACGGGCGCCCATGCCAGCCTGGCGATGGGCCTGGCCGGGGTGCTGACGGCGATCCTGCTGCCCCTGGCCTGGATGGCCATGGGGTAGCAGGACGGGTGGGGCCGCCCCCGGGTCCCTTGAGGAATTTCTGGCCACCTCGAAAAACGCTAAAGCTGGTCCAACACGCGCGCCAGCGAGTAGGACCGGCGGTCATGAAAAATGACCGTTGACGTCCGTGGCCGGATGGACGAGCCCCTCCAGGGCGAACGCGCAGGGTCCTGGCCCTGGAGGGCCCCTCTCCGCTCACGATCGGCTCATTCCCCTCACGCGGTCCTGGCCTGGGCCGCGCCGCTGGCCCCGGCCCGGATCATCTCCATCAACCGGCGCACGGTGTTCTCGGCGCCGTCCGCGATTTGCGAGACCGCGGCGTCCAGCATGTAGCAGGGGCTGCTGACCACCTTGTGGGCCTCGTCCACCACCACCTCGGCATGGGTGGTCACCGTGTGCGTGCCGCCCATGGCGCCGATGGCCTCGGCCGTGCCGGCGTCCGAGCCGATGGTCACGGTCCCGCCGCCCAGTACCCGCGCGATCAACGCCGGCGCGATGCACAGCGCGCCGATGGGCAGGCCGGCGCCGTGCGCGGCCTTGATGGCCGCCTCCACCGTGGGTGTCACCGAACAATCGGGGCCGTCCACGGCGAAGGTGCACAGGTTCTTGGCGGCGCCGAAGCCGCCGGGCAGGATCAGGGCGTCGAACGCCGCCGGATCGAAGGCCGTGATGTCCTCGATGGTCCCGCGCGCGATGCGCGCCGCCTCGGTCAGCACGTTGCGCGACTCGCCCTCGGCGGGATTGCCGGTGCGGTGGTCGATCACGTGCATCTGCGGCACGTCGGGCGCGAAGCACTGATAGCGGCCGCCCTGGCGGTCGATGGCCAGCAGGGTCAACACGCTTTCGTGGATTTCCGCGCCGTCGTAGACGCCGCAGCCGGACAGCAGCACGGCGAACCGGGGTGTCTCGCTCATGGTGGGTCCCTCCCAGGGTGGATGGGCCCGCGCCGGGCGGACCCGAGATGTCTGCGCCAACATCAAACGTAGTCTCCCCCCCGGCCGGCCGGCAAGGGAGGCGGCGCCGGCGCGGCGTCCAGGAAAACTTTCCCTGGGCGCGGACCGGTGTTCCGGGGTTACAATGCGCCCGCTCCTCGCCGTCCGGGGGCCGGGACAGCGGCCCTCGGGTGCCTCCTCACCAAAGGCCGTTCCATGACCGCCAATGCCGCTTCCGGGCCGCCGCCCGCGTCCGAGGCCCCATTGCCGCCCGCGCGGCCGGGCGTCGATCCGCTGCCCGCGCCGGTGTTCATCCTGGCGCCGCCGCGGTCCTTCACGTCGCTGATTTGCGCCATGCTGGGCCAGCACCCGGCGCTGTATGGCCTGCCCGAACTGAACCTGTTCCAGTGCGGCACCATGGCCGAGTTCAACACCGGCCGAAACCCGGATGGCAGCGTGAAATCGCCCTTCTGGGCCACCATGCGCCACGGCCTGTTGCGGGTGGTGGCCGAGCTGTACGGCGGTGAGCAGACAATCGAGTCCGTCAACATGGCGGAACGCTGGCTGCGCCAGCGGGTGGGCATGGACGCGGGCGCCGTCTATCGGGAGGTCGCAGCCAGGGTGGCGCCCTTGCGGGTCGTCGACAAGAGCCCCGGCTACCTGCGCAACCGGCTCTACCTTGAGCGCATCGTGGAGACCTTCCCCGAGGCCCGCTTCATCCACCTGACCCGCCACCCGCGCGGCCAGTGCGAATCGGTGCTGAAGACCAAGGGCGGCCCGGCGGTGCTGTTCACTTTGAACGCCCTCGACCGCTCGGGACCGGAACCGGTGCTCGACCCGCAAATCCTCTGGCATGACAGCCAGGTGCAAGTCATGAACTTCCTGGAGCCACTGCCCGCCGACCGCTGGATCCGGGTGCGCGGCGAGGACCTGCTCAACGACCTGGACGCCGGCCTTGGCGGCCTCTGCCGGTGGCTGGGGATCGACGACAGCCCCGAGGCGGTCGCCGCCATGAAACGGCCGGAGGACAGCCCCTATTCCGGGGTCGGGCCGGTCAATGCCCGCCTGGGCAACGATATCAACTTCCTCAAGGCGCCGTCCCTGCGCGAGGGCGGGGTCACGGTGCCATCGCTGGACGGGCCGGTGTCGTGGCGGCCGGACGAACGCGGCTTCCACCCGTGGGTGGACGGCCTGGCGCGCGACCTGGGATACACCTGATGTCCTGTCACCGGACGCGATCACGCCCAGCGGACACCGTTTCAAGGAGCCATTGGTCATGACGTCGGCCCGTCCCGAGACCGCCGTTGACACATCCGCCGAGCCCCTCGCCGAGACCACCCCGGCGGTGGACGCATCCGTCTGGCTGGTGCCGCCGCCCCGCCCCGCCGGGCCGCCCGGCCAACGCCCCTTCCTGGCGCCGCTGATGGGCGCGGGCGACGGCCTGGGCGCCGGGCTGACCCTGCGCGAGATCATGGCCGACCCGGCCCTGAAGGCCATGGGCCTGTCGCTTCTTCAAGAGATGCGCGAGGAGACCCGGGCGGCGCCGGTACCCGAGTCCGCCGACGACGCCGAGCATCGGGAGCACATGAAGGGCCTGCTGGAGGCCGGCACCGGCGGCGAGATCGACACCTCCAGTTCCATGGAGGAGATCCTTCGGTTCCGCGACCGCCTGGCCTTCTCCGCCGACCTGCTGGAAACCCTGCTGGAGCAGACCTACACCCAGCTGGAAAGCCTGGAGAGCTACCTCGCCCAGCACCGCGCCGAGGCCGAGGCGTCAGCGGACGCCGAGATCCTGGATGGCGCGGACGGAGGGGCCACATGACGGCGGCCGCCCGCGCCGCCGCGCCGGCCTCGTCCGCGCTGTCCCCCGGGCTAGGGCCGGATTGCTTCCACCCGCTGGCCCGGGGCGGCTTCGGCGATCCCCTGAACGCCTACGCCCACTCCATGGAGTGGTTTGACGGCCACCTCTACGTTGGCACCACGCGCAGCAATCTCTGCATGATGAAGGTCTCGCGCATCCATGGGACCTTCGATGCCTGGCCGGTGGAGTGCCCCGAGTCCCTCTATGATCAGGACATGCACGCCCAGATCTGGCGCTTGCCGGCGGAGGCGCTGGCGGGCGCCGGGGAGGACGACCCGGCCCCCGGTTGGGAGCCGGTCTATCGCGCCCCGGACATCGTCAATGCCAAGGGCGAGACCCTGCCGCGCGAGTTGGGCTATCGCTGCATGGCGGTGTTCCAGGGCCGGTCCGACCCCAGACCGGCGCTCTACGTGGCCACCTACGCCCCGGCGCGGGGGTTCGGGACCCATATCCTGCGCTCCCTGGACGGCCGCGCCTTCGAGACCGTGCCGCGCCCCGCCGGCATCGACGACGGGGTGATCACCCTGCGCCTGCTGGTGGCCTTCAAGGGCCGCCTGTTCACCGCCCCCACCGGCCGGGCCGGAGGAGCCCCCAATCTGGCCGGGCAGGCGCTGGTGTACGCCACCGACGACCCGCTGAACGGGTCCTGGGACGTGGCCAACGAACCGGCCTTCGGCGACGCGAGCAACCTGGGCGTCTTCGAGATGGCCGCCTGCGGTGACTGGCTGTACGCCGGCACCGGCAATCTCAAGGGCTATCAGGTCTGGCGCACCCGGGCCGAGGGCCAGCCGCCCTTCGCCTGGGAGCGGGTCTTGGTGAACGGCGCCCATCGCGGCCCGACCAACCAGGGGGTGGCCAGCCTGTGCGCCCATCGGGGCCACCTGTACGTGGGTAGTGGCATCCAGCACGGCGGCATTGACCCGGGCAACAAGGTGGGTCCGGCGGGTCCGGAACTGGTGCGCATCCACGAGGATGGCACCTGGGATCTGATCGTCGGCTTCTCGCGGGACACGCCCGAGGGCTACAAGCCGGCGCTGTCGGGCCTGCTGCCCGGGTTCGGCAACTTCTTCGCCGGCTACTTCTGGCGCATGGTGTCCCATGACGGCTGGCTCTACCTGGGCACCTTCGACTGGTCGCTGATGCTGCGCTTCGCCACGCAAGGGCGCTGGCCGCGCCGGTTTCACGCGGCGATCACCAAGGTCGGGCTGAACGCCGTGTTCGCTCACCAGGCCGGCGCCGACCTGCATCGCAGCGCCGACGGCGAGAACTGGTTGACCGTCACCCGGGATGGCTTCGGTAATCCCTACAATTACGGCATTCGCACCCTGGTCTCGACGCCCGGGGGGCTGGCGGTGGGCACGGTCAATCCCTTCGCCCCCAAGGTGGCCGAGCGCCTGGAGGGCGGCGGCTGGGCCTATCGCGCCAACCCGGATGGCGGTGCCGAGGTGTGGCTCGGCCGCCGCCCCTGAACGGACAAAATCGCGATTTATGCCAACGGTCCTTGACCATGACCGGTGCAGGTCCGCCTCTGGCATACGTCTTGACCCCCGAGGATATCTATATCATGGGGGCGTCCGGGGGCATGCTCCCGGTCTGACGCCATGAGACTCTGATACCAACGGTCATTAACCATGACCGTTGAAGTCCGTGGCCGGCCCGCTCCCCCACCCGGCCACCCATAGGATACTGGCCCAAGGAAACAAGGGGGGGGTGGCCGGGTGGGGGAGCGGGCCGGTGCGGTTCGGCGGATGAGTCACACTCATCCGCCACTGGTATGACGCCATGAGACGGGGGGACCATGGCCCGGCTGCGGACCGACATCATCGTGACCGAGACCGCTCCGCCGGCATCCGCCGCGCGAGGACAAGGGTCTGCGGGCGGCGGGGCAGCGCGTGCGCCGGCCGTGCTGCTCAAGGTGCCCGAGACCGGCACGGTCTTCACCTTTGGTCCCGAGGAATACTTCCTGCTGCAAGCGCTGGAGACCCATCCGGATCCGGCGGCGGCACGGGCGGCCTTCGCGACCCGCTTCGGAATGACGATCGGGGCTGACGCCCATGCGGCCTTCCTGGAGGATGCCTCGGCGTCCGGGCTGCTGACCCATCAACCGGCAACGCCACCAACGCCCCCAAGACCACCAAGGCCGCCAGCGCCACGGGTGGCGCCGCAACCGCCACCCAGACCACCCTCCTCCGCACCGGAGCGCCCCAAGCCCCCGGCGCGCCCGCCGGCACGGCACGCGCCAGCCGCCGAGGACGACACCGATTGGGATCTCCCGCCCGACCGTGCCCTCGAGGCCAGCGACCCTGACGCCGTCGAGGCCCTGGACACCGTGCAGGGACCCGCCAGGGCGGGCCAGGGACGGGGTCCGCGTCAGCCGGCCCGGTGGACCCTGTTCAACCCCAACCGGGTGCTTGGCGCGTTGGCGGTGGTGTCGCGCCCCTTCCGGCATGCTGTGTGGCTGCTGCTGGCGCTGGTGCCGCTGGCGGTCCTGACCTTGCTGAATCACCAGACCGATTTTGACGCCGATATCGCCCGCGCCTTCAGGTCCTTGTCGGTGGGGCTCACCCTGCTGCTCAGCCTGTTCCTGGTGAACCTGACCAGCAAGGTCTTGCAGGGCACCGTTTGCCGTGGCTTCGGCGGTGACATGCACGAGTTTGGCATCCGCCTGGCGTTTGGGCTGCTGCCGCGCTTCTTCGTGGACAAGGGGCAAATCCGGCGCCTGCCCCGGCGCGCGCGGCTGTGGTGCTATGCGGCACCGCTGCTGATGAAGCTGGCGCTGTTCTCCGTCGGCGTCCTGGTCTGGGTATGGCTGCGGCCCTCGGGGAGCGTGCTGTCGGAATTCGCGCTGATCCTGTCCCAGTTCGGCATCGCCGCCTTCCTGTTCACCGCCAACCCGCTGTGGCGGGCCGACGGCTACCTGTTCCTGACCACCGTCTACGACCAGCCCAGGCTGCGCGAGAATGCCCTCGCGGTGCTGCGCCTTTGGCTGACCTTCAAGCCCGTCCCGGCGGCGTTGTCGACGGGGCAGCGCTGGGCGCTGCTGTCCTTCGCCACGGGCATCGTGCTGTTCACGACGGTGCTGGTGGGCGCGGTGCTGGTCAAGCTGGCCATCACCCTGGAAAGCGAGTTGCAGGGCCTGGGCGTGCTGCTGTTCCTGCTGGCGGTGGCGCTGCTCGCCGGCTGGGTTCTGGCGGTGTCGCGCAACCGGCGCGACCGGGCGGAGACCCGCCGCCTGGCCAGGTCCGAGGCCCGGCTGGATCGTCGCGCGACCACATCCATTGGCGACCGCGCCGCCGCGCCCGCCAAACCCGATCGCCCGCCGCCGCCCCGGGCCGTGCCCGCTCGGCCTCGCCCCAGCCTGCTCCGCCGCTGGGGGGGGCGCGCGGTAACGGTGGGCCTGCTGGCCGGCGCGGCGTACGTGGCGACGCTGCCCTACCCATACGAGACCGGCGGTCCCGTCACCCTTCAGCCGATCACCAAGGCCGAGGCGCGCGCCCAGGTGGATGGCGAGGTGATCGCGGTCCATGTGACCGAAGGCGAGTGGGTGGAGCAGGGCCAGGTGCTGGCGGTGCTAGGCGATCGCGACGAACAGCACGCCCTGGCCGTGGCGCGGGCGGAACTGGACGAGGCCAGCGCCGATCTACGGTTGCTGGAGGAGGGCGCCAGCGCCGAGGAGATCGCCCGCGCCGAGGCCCGCGTTCGGACCGCCGAGGTGGCCTCGCGCTTTGCCCTGGCGGAACTGGACCGGGCCCGGGACCTGGTGCGGGCCGACGTCATCGCACCGGCGCGCTTTGATCGCTACCAGGTGGTGGCGGATGAGGCGGACGCGCGCCTGGCCGAGGCCCGGGCGATCCTGAACAAGGTCAAGGAGCCAGCCCGCGCCAGTGAACTGGAGGCGGCGCGCGCCGAGGTGCGGCGCCTGGAGGAGGACGTTCGCTTCATGGAAGGCGACCTGGCCGCCACCCGCGTGCGGGCCCCGGCCGCCGGCCTGGTCATCTCGCCTGATTTGCAGCGACGCATCGGCACCTATCTTGCCGAGGGTGCCCTGTTCGCGGAACTGGAGAACAGCCGGGAGCTGGAGGCCACCATCGAGGTACCGGAAACCGATATCCTCGACGTTCGGGTGGGCGACCTGGCGCGGTTCAAGCTGTGGAGCGATAGCCAGCGCCTGCGGGTGGGCGAGGTGGTGGGCGTCGCGCCGATCGCCGAAGAGCGCGACTTTGGCCGCGTTGTGCGCGTGACCACCCGCCTGGACAATGCGGACGGCAGCTTGCGGAGCGGCCTGACCGGCTATGCCAAGATCGCGGTCGGCGAGAAACCGGTCTGGGATGCCTTCGGTCGGCTGTTGATCCGCTTCGTGACCATCGAGATGTGGTCGTGGATTCCGTGACCAGGCGTAGGGAGACAGGCCCGCGCGCAACCCGGAGAATCCCCTTTTTGGGGGCGAACCCTGCCGCTATACTGTGCGGCCCTCGTAGCCGGCGCCCCAGGGTGCCGGACGTCAACGGCGCCGGACGGTCCGACGCCGTCCCGTTCCTTCAAGCGACCTGGCCATGCAGCTGACCATCGAGCGTTCCGCCCTGCTGAAGTCCCTGGGCCACATCCAGAGCGTCGTGGAACGGCGCA
>JANQGN010000536.1 GCA_028277295.1 Rhodospira sp. | reverse complement strand
GCCGGGGCGCGCACCCTGGCTATTTACGACGTCACTCCCGACGGCTGGTCGCTGGTGGAGGCCGTGCAGTTCGACGAGGTCACGGCCGAGGACGGTGGCGGCGGTCACGGGGACGGCCCCGGAGATGATCGCGTCGGCGCCCGGGTGGCGGCGCTGGAGGGCTGTGCGTTGCTGTTCGTCAAGGCCATTGGCGGCCCGGCGGCGGCTCGGGTGGTGAACGCCCGCGTCCACCCCATTAAGGTGCAGGAGGACGAACCCCTGGAGCGCGTGCTGGAACGGGTGCGTGGCATGCTGGACGGCACGCCGCCGCCCTGGCTGCGCAAGGCGATGGGGACGGGGGCGGTGGGCGCGGGACGAGGACGCCCGTCGTTCCTGGACGACGACGGGGAGGACTAGGCCGTGTCCCTGTCACCCGACCGCGAGTCCGCCACCCCTCCCGCCACCGTCGGCGACTCATCTGGCGGGCCGGACGGGGCGCCCCCGCGCAAGACGAAGAAGACCAGGGCGCCCGTGGTGATCCCGGCGTGGCCCGACGATCCCGTGTTCCTGCCGGAGCTGTCGGCCCTGATCCGGGCCGGCGACTGCTGCGGCCTGTGGGAGGGCAAGAGCGACGCCCATATCCTGCGCGGCTATGTGCTCGGTCAGGCGCAGCGCCGCGCCATTCCCATCCTGGGCGAGCCCGATCCCCGCGTGTTGCGCCGTCTGAAGACCTACTACCAGGCCGTCGGCGTGGCCATCGGCCGGCGCACCGGCACGATCGCCTCGCCGGTGATCGAGCTGTCCAACGAGGGATTTGGCCGGGTGGTGCTGACCGCCGGGCGGCTGGTGGCGGTGTCCCGGTCCTTGCGTGACGTGCACCGCTTCGGCTTCGACGACCTGGCCGCCCTGGACGCCGCCGGCGCCGCCCTGGTGGAGGAAGGCGCCACCCTGATCGCCGCGCACCCCAGCCTCATCGAGCTTTGATGCGCACCGTCTCCCTCTTGACGCACCGGTCTTGACTCGCCGAAAGGACCCGCCATGAACATCCGCACCCTGGTCAGCCGCGACGGTAGCCCGTGGCAGCCGTCCTACCTGGAGGCCATCGACCCTGACACCTGCATCGGCTGTGGCCGCTGCATCAAGGTCTGCGCCCGGGCCGTCATCGAGCTCAAGGGGATCAACGAGGACGACGAGATGTGCGATCCCTTCGACGAAGACGAGGAGATCGTGCGCAAGGTTTCGGTGCTTGCCCGGCCCGGTGCCTGTGTGGGCTGTGGGTCCTGCGCCAAGGTCTGCGGCACCGGCGCCCAGAGCCATGCGCCGCTGGACGAGGCGGCCTGAGAGCCCGTCCGGAAAGTCTCGGGGATCACAATATGTAGTGTGCCTGTGCCCGAATCGCATCCCGTATGTGGTGTCTTGCAAGGCTTTCCGGACAGATACTGAGCGTGCGTGCTCACCACATCCAGACAAGCGGGATAGGGGCGACCCATGATCGACGGTTTGTATGCCGAACTGGTGTCCCGGGGATCGGGCGATCCGTTTGATCAACACGTGCTGGCGTCGGCCATCGCCTCCGGGTTCGCGCCGCCGGATACCCTGCTGACCGACACCCTGGCCCTGTCCTTGACGGATCTGAGCTTCCTGCTGGCGCGCGTGTTCCCGCACACCCTGAGCCTGCTGGACGTGCATCCGTCGTGGCGGGGACCCCGGGCCGACGCCGATGAGGAACCGGCGCTGCGGGCCCTGCTGCACGACAGCCGGACGCCGGGGGGCGACCCGGACATGGCGCGCTGGCTGGCGCGCATCATCGCCCGGCGCTCCCTGGGCGCGCGGCATCTGTGGGAGGACATGGGCCTGACCAGCCGCTCTGAGTTGGGCCGGTTGATGCAGCGGCACTTCCGGCCGCTGTCCCAGCGCAACCCCGGCATGCGCTGGAAGAAGTTTTTCTATCGCGCCCTGTGCGAGCAGGAAGGTGTGCTGTTGTGCAAATCGCCCAACTGCGCGGTCTGCGAGGACTACGCGCTCTGCTTCGTGGACGACAGCGTCATGGCGGCGGGGACTCACGGCGGTCCGGCCATGGCGCCGGCCCTGGGTCCGGCGCCGGGGTGAAGGCCGGGCAATGAGCCGCGGTTAACGGACAGGGGTGCGCGAGACGATGGAGGTCCGTCGGCTCGCCCAGGCGACGCTCCGCGTCGCCGTAAGGTGTGGAACCGCGTCCATCTGAAGGATGGACGCGGGGGCTCGTTCGGTATGAGGTTATCTTAAGTATATTAACCTCATCCTGAGAATCTGTCCGGAAAGCCTTGCAGAACACCACATACGGCATGCGATTAGGGCGTTGGCACACAATATATTGCGGTTGTCGAGACTTCCCGGACGGGCTCTGAGCGCCTGACCGGTGCGAAGGATCTCCATCGGAGTCCCGTGACCCTCGCCCTTGTTAGCCTGAGCCTGTTGCCCTGATCCGCGTTGACGGTGTCTGGACGGCGCATCAGGGGTGGTGTATCAGGGGCGCCTCCGCCCGCCGGGGTGGCCCGTGGCCGGGTCTGGCCTGGCCTGGCCGCGCCTCACGCCCTCTGGACCCAAGGCTGCCGCTTCGCCGTGCCCTACCAACTCGCCATCATCGTCCCGACCCTGAACGAACGCGACAACGTCGAGCCCTTGCTGGGCCTGCTGGACCAGACCCTTCAGGGCGAGTCCTGGCAGGTGGTGTTCGTGGACGACGATTCCACGGACGGCACGTTGGAGGTGCTGCACCGCCTTGCCCGCGAGAGGGCGAACGTGTCGGTGATCCAGCGCGTGGGGCGGCGCGGGCTGTCCTCGGCCTGTATCGAAGGCATGCTGGCGACCGCGGCGCCGTTCCTGGCGGTGATGGACGCCGACCTGCAACACGACGAGACCCTGTTGCCGCGCATGCTGGGCCTGGCCCGGGACGAGGGCTACGAGATCGTCGTGGCCAGCCGCTTCGCGGAGGGGGCCAGCGCCGCCGGTCTCTCCTCCCATGCCCGAGAGATGGTCAGCCGCGTTGGCAATACCCTGTCGCGGCTGGTTACCCGGGTGCCCCTGACCGATCCCCTGTCGGGATTCTTCCTGTTGCGGCGGGACCTGCTGGACCGGGTGGTACACGCCTTATCGGGAACCGGCTTCAAGATCCTTCTGGATATCTTCGCCTCCAGTCCTGCTCCGCCACGGTATGCCGAACTGGGCTTCACGTTTCGCTCCCGCCAGGCCGGGGAAAGCAAGCTGGATACCCAAGTCCTCTGGGAGTTCGGCATGCTGCTCGCCGACAAGACCCTGGGCCGGTGGCTGCCGGTCCGCTTCATCCTGTTCGTCACGGTGGGTCTGCTGGGCGTGGGCGTGCATCTGGCGGTCCTGGGCGGGCTGCTGCATCTGAACATCTCGTTCCTGTGGGCGCAGGCGGCGGCGACCCTTGTGGCGATGACCTCCAACTTCACCATCAACAACAGCTTCACCTACCGGGACCGGCGGCTGAAGGGCCTGCGGTTCGTGACGGG
>JANQGN010000518.1 GCA_028277295.1 Rhodospira sp. | reverse complement strand
CCCAGACCCTGGCCTGGGGCTACGATCCGCTCAACCCGCCGCTGGTGGTCTGGCTGCACTGGGCCGTGTGGCAGGCGGTGGAGTGGGCCGGCGCGCCTGCGCTGGCGATCCTGGAGGCGGCGGGGCTTGATCACGGCGCGCTGCCGGCGATCAATGCCGGGCTGGTGTCGACCCGGGTGCTCATCGCCCTGATGCTGTTTGCCGCGTATCCCCTGGCGCGCGCGGCGACCCGGGTGCTGACCGACGACGACCGCATGGCCACGTTGTCCGGGCTGTCCCTGGCGGCCCTGGTGGCCTGGGCCTGGGCCCCCCACGTCAATCTGGCCCACACGGTGGCCATGACCACGGCCTGTTTCGCGCTGCTGGTGGTGGTGCTGCGGCTGGCCCGCGCCCCATCGTGGGGTGGGTTCATCGTGCTGGGCGTGGTCACCGGGCTGGCGCTGCTGACCAAATACAATATCGTTCTCTTCATGGCCGCCTTGCTATTGGCCGGGCTGGCGACCCCGAGCACGCGCGCCGTGCTCCGGGAAGGGCGGCTGTGGCTGTCGGTGGCCATCGCCGCCGCGATCGCCGGGCCTCACGTCATCTGGTTGCTCGGCCGGTTGCGGGCCCTCCAGACCCTGGTGGACGCCAAGTTGGGGCGCGGCACGGAGCCGGCCACCCTTGGCGCGGACGCGCTGGAGGGACTGGCCCGGGGGTGGGCCAGCCTGGGCGAACACGCGCTGATGGTCATCCTGCCGGCGGTGCCGTTGGCCGCGCTGCTGTTCTGGCGGGCGGTCTTGGCGCGTCCGGCGATCGGGTTCGGACCCGGCGGTCAGCGCCGCGACCTGATGCGCTTCGCGATCCTGGTCCCGCTGATCCTTCTCCTGCTCATGGCGGCGCTGGTGCCGCTGGCCGGGGTGACCACGTTCAACCCCCATCATCCCTACGCGCTGATCGTCGTCGTGGTGCCGCTGTTCGCCTGGCTGTCGCGGGGCCGGGTGACGGATGCCGCGCGGGGGCTGTTCGGGCTGACCTGCGTGGGCCTGTCGCTGGTGGTGCCGGCGGCCATGGCCGAGATGATCCATCGCACCGCGCACACCTGCGCGGCCAAGTGCAACACCGCGCTGCCCTATGCCGACTGGGCGCGGTCGCTTCAGGAGGCGGGCTTCGGCGGCGGGACGGTGCTGATCCTCGGCAGCGTGCATCACATGCCGCTGGAGTCCCTGCGCGCGGTTCTGCCCGATGCCCGCCTGTCGCGGCCGGCCGACCACCAGAAGAAAGGGTTCGCGCCGCCGCCGTCCGATCGACCGGGTGACTGCCTGGTGCTGTGGCCGGCGGACGCCCTGCCCGACATGGCGGCGCGCCTACGCGCCGATGGCCTCCCCGGACAGGGGGAGGCGGCACCGTTGCCGGCGGATGCGGTGGTCGGGGCGATCGACGGGCGCCTGGCGCTGTCCGGCCGGCAGGCGCCGCCCCTGGGCTATGCGTTGGTGCCGGGGGGCGTGGGCCTCTGCCGGTGAGGGGTCAGGATCCCTGGCCAGCCTCGAAGGCGGTCACCGTGTGACCGTGGTTCATGGGGCCATACCCCTGACCCAGGCCGGGGGCTGTCTCCATGGCGCGGCGCACATAGGCGCGGGCGCGGGCCACGGCGGCGGCCAACGGCCGGCCCTGGGCCAGGCCGCAGGCGATGGCGGAGGCCAGGGTGCACCCGGTTCCGTGCGTCGCCTTGGTGTGGATGCGTGACCCCTGGAAGCGATGGATACCCTCGTCGGTCACCAGCACGTCGGTCACCGTCTCGCCGTCCAGGTGACCGCCCTTCATCAGCACCGCCGCCGGCCCCATGGCCAGAAGCCGCCGGCCGACCCGCTCCAGGTCGTCGACGTCGGCGACGCGGTCTCCGGCCAGGGCCTCGGCCTCCGGGACATTGGGGGTCAACAGGGTGGCGCGCGGGACAAGCACCTCGCGCAAGGCCGCCTCGGCCAGGGCCTCCAGCAAGGGATGCCCCCCCTTGGCCACCATCACCGGATCCACGACCAGGGGCGCGCCGCCGCCGGCGCGGCCAAGGGTGCTGGCCACGGCCTCGATGACCTCGGCGGAGCCCATCATGCCCGTCTTGAGCGCGTCGGCGCCAATATCCTCAAGCACCAGGGTGATCTGTTGGACAACGAAGTCGATCGGGACGGGATGCACGCCAAACACGCCTTGCGTGTTCTGGGCGGTCAAGGCGGTGATCGCGGTGGCGGCATGACCGCCGAGGGCGGTGACCGTCTTGATGTCCGCCTGGATGCCGGCGCCGCCGCCGGAATCGGAGCCCGCGACGATCAAAACACGTCCGGTCATGGAAAGGGGAACTCCTGGATTATGACGTCGCTGGTCACCGATGCGGTCCGTTGACGTTCGTGGTCGGGCCGTGTGCCGACAGGTCGGAGATGGTGGCGGCCGGGCCGCACAGCGGGCAGGTGGCGGCCGGGCGCACGGTCACGGTCCGGAAGGTCATGGCCTTGGCGTCATGGATCAGCAGGCGACCGGCGAGGGATGGCGTGATGCCAAGGATCTCCTTGAGTGTTTCGGTGGCCTGGAGGGCGCCCATGACCCCGGCCACGGCCCCCAGGATGCCGGCGTCGCCGCAGGTGGGCTCGTCATCGGCGGGAGGCGGTTCAGGAAACACGCATCGATAGCAGGGACCGCCCGCGTGAGTCTTGTAAACCGACAACTGGCCATCGAAGCGCAGGACGGCGGCCGACACCAGGGTCTTGCGAGCGAAATGGCAGGCGTCGTTGACGAGGAAGCGGGTGGCGAAATTGTCGCTGCCGTCGCAGACGATGTCGTAGTTGGCCAGCAGTGGCGCGATGGTGCCCGCGTCCAGGCGCAGGCGATGCGGGATGACGCGCACGTCGGGGTTGATGTTGCTCACGGCGCGCATCGCGCTCTCGACCTTGGGAATGCCCAAGGTCTCGCCGCTATGAAGGACCTGGCGCTGTAGGTTGGACAGATCCACCGTGTCGTCGTCGACCACGCCCAGGGTGCCGACGCCGGCGGCCGCCAGGTAAAGGATCAATGGCGAGCCGAGTCCGCCGGCGCCAATCACCAGCACGCGCGCTTTCAATAGACGCGTTTGCCCGACGCCGCCCACCTCGGGCAATACGATATGGCGAGCGTACCGCTGGATTTGCGCTTCGGTGAAGTCCATGGCGAGGGCCCCATGGGGACGGTACCGGGACCGGTCGCCGGGGGACACGCTAACCCAGCCGTATGATCCCGCCGTGCCAGGATCGCATGGGCGGCGGGAATGGCACCGGTATGGAGGGCGGTGTTTGGGCCGGCGAACGGCGAGTGGCGACGGATGACGGTCCCCTCAGCGATCGCTGGCCGGTGGGCGTTATTCGGCCTCGGAGGACGCGGCCGTGTTGGCGCGGACATGGATGCGCAGCGCCTGAGGGCCAAGACCGACATCCTCACCCTCGGCCGGGCCGGTCTCGCCGGCGGCGCTTCCCTGGGCAACGGGGCCGGCCTCGTCCGGGGCGGCATCCGAGCCATCCGTTTTGGTCGTTTCGTCGGTGCTTCCGTCGTCAAAGGTATCGGGATCAAAGGCGGCGCCCGGAGGCGCCAGGGCGGCGCCCCTGGCCGGGCCGTCCTCCTGGTTGCTGACGGCGGCCCGACGCGACTGAGTGTAAAGGCTCCGTACGGCGGCATAGAAGTCCAGGGAGTTGGCCCGCAACTCCTCCAGGCGCGGCACGTTGGCGCCCACCGTGCTGGTGTTGGAGACATAGGCCTTGCTGTAGGACAGCGTCTCGGCGGTCGGACCGGACAGCCAGAAGAGCGGGTCGGTGGCCAAATCGACAATGCGGCCGAAGCCGTCACGCGGATTGCTTGGGCCAATGATTGGGTACACCATATAGGGGCCGTCGCCCACGCCCCACACACCGAGGGTCTGGCCGAAGTCCTCAGAGTGCCTGGGCAGGCCCATGTCGGTGGCCGGATCGAAGAAGCCCAGGCCGCCGGCCGTGTTGATGACGAAGCGCTGGGTGGTGACCCAGGCGCGATCTGGCTCGCCTTGCAGCAGGTCGTTGACCAGGATCACCGGTGTTGACAAATTATGGACAAAATTGTCGACATTGCGCTTGCGTTCGTCTGGCAAAACCCCGTAGGGCGCGATCACGGGCTGAATAAGGGTGTAGATCAGCGTGTTCAGGTCGAACACGAAGCGATTCCAGTCCTCGAACGGGTCCTCCACCAGGCCCCCCGGCGCGGCGTCGGGATCGTCGATGTTCGGTGCCGTGTGCAGGGCCGAGGCCAACCGCGTCTCGCCGCCAGATCCGGCGCCATGGTCCACGCTGGTCCCGTTGGTCGCGACCTCCTGATCACTCGTGGCACATGCGGCCAGCATCAGGGTGGCCAGAGCCACCGCGCCCCCCCGGAAAAGGACCGTCGAACTTCCCTTTTTCACGCTCATCATGTTCTGCCTGCCGTCACCCGTCATGATCGTCCCGCGTCCGTCACCCGCGTCTCGCCGGCGCGACCGGTCTCCGTCGCCGGACCTCGACCGTCGTTGCCACGGCCGCCCCTCTGGCCGCGCCGTTGGTAAGACTATGATCCCGTAAGATACTGATCCTGGCAACCTCGCGCCCAGCCGGCCTTTGCGTCGTCCGAGGACGTTGCGCGCCTGAAGCGCCGACACCGCCAAAGGATCTGGGGCACACATCTACCCTTGCGCGCAGGGCCACCGGCCCGGGCGCGCCCATCATACGGTCAATGCGGGGGAAGCGCGAGTCCCCATCCGCCGGGCGGGTTGTTTCGGGGAGCGGCCGCGCCATCGCGCCGATTGAGGGGCGACCGAACCAGGTTATGGAGGGCGCGCGCCGTTCTCCCCTTTCCTCCGTGCGTCGCTTGGGGTATGCCTGCCGCGCTTCGGCGCGAGGCTGCGGCGAAGGAGTCTCGCGCGCGCTGTGTTGTGCGTGCAACACCGACCGGCGAAGACGGGGCCGGCACGGCGGATGGCTGGAGTCGCGGCCGGGTACGCCGCATTTCCGCCATGGCGCCCGACCAGACTCAGGACCCGACTCCGAAGTATATCGTCGTGTACCAAA
The DNA here is from genome assembly GCA_028277295.1 of Rhodospira sp. Lineage (GTDB taxonomy): Bacteria > Pseudomonadota > Alphaproteobacteria > Rhodospirillales > Rhodospirillaceae > Rhodospira. The sequence continues at coordinate 3,517 of JANQGN010000518.1, read as the reverse complement.
CACCCTGAAGACCTTTGGAGTCGGGACTGGCTCCAAACTAAGAGGCGATCCGCCCTGGGGATGATATGGACCAAGGCCGTACTACTGCCTGACACCACCGGCTGTTGCGCGCGAGTCATCCGCTGGTCCGGCCATGGACGGCAACGTTGCTTCTTCATGGTCCGTGGTCTTCGACCCCTCGTTGATCCCGGATGGTCCGGATCCACATCACACGCAGACACGCAAGGGAGTTCCCCGGCATGATTCTCGTTTTTCCCTCGTTCCGGTCGCGGTGTGCCGGGGCGGGTCCGTTGGTCCGTCGGGGGATATGGAGGGGGTGGGCGCGCTGGGTGGCGCCGCAGGGACGGCCGGCGGCATGGCTGGTGGTTCTGCTGGCGCTGCTGACCGGACTGGCGGGCGGCACGCCGGTGTCTCGCGCTGTCGCCGCCGCGCCCGACGCCGAGGCGGCAACGACCCTGGTGGAGCGCTACCAGGCGGCGCTGCTGGACGTCATGCGGCGCGCCAGGGCCCTTGGGATTCAGGGCCGGGCGCGGGAGTTGGCCGCTCCGGTGCGGGAAACCTTCGATTTCGCGCGCATGGCCCGGGTCGCCGCCGGGCGCGCCTGGCGCGAGGCCGACGACACGGCGCGCGCGGCCATGGTGGAGGCCTTCGCGCGCTATTCGGTGGCCGTGCACGCCGATCGCTTCGACGGCTATTCGGGGGAGACCTTCGTGCTCGATGGCACCGCGCCGGGTCCCGGCGAGGCTCTGTTGGTCAACACCCGCATCGACCGGCCGCGACGGGACGACGTGACGCTGTCCTACGTGGTGGCCGACCAGGGCGACCAAGGGCCGCGCGTTGTGGATGTCCTCATGAACGGCTCGATCAGCGAGGTCGCCCTGCGTCGCTCCGAGTGGGCGGCCATCGGCAAGCAGGAGGGCCTGGACGGTCTGGCCCAGGCGCTGCAAGCCTTGACCGACCGGCTGCTGGCCGAGGATACGGCGGCGCGCACGGATTGATATGAGCGGGGCGGGCGGCCCGGGGCGGTCCGGATCACTTGCCCTGGCTGGCCGTCCTCCGCCCGGCGCACGTTCCGAGGGATCCGGTCCGGATCGCTCAGGATGTGCTTGTCTCTAACGACGCAACAGGAACTCGCGCCCTACCTTCACGCGGGGTTCGCCATCGTAGGCGATGATGTCCGCGGTCGCGTAGGTCTCGTTCCAGTTCTCGGGCAAGAAGCTGCCGGTGCCAATGACGTCGATGGGTGCCCGCGCGTAGGCCATCACCCGGCACTTGGCCGGACCAAAGCCGGACGAGGCGACAATGCGTGTTTTGGGGAACCCGGCCTGATCCAGGCACTCGCGCGCGTGCCACACCGCCGCCGCGGAGACCCCGGTACCGATCAGGTAGCGCAGTTCCGTCTCCGACCGGTATCCCCTTATGGAATCCGGGCAGTGGCGCTCCAGCACCGCATAGGCCCTCTGGGTATCCAGATCCTCGATGAAGCGGCCGCCATGGGTGTCCAGGCGAATGCTCAGGCGCCCTTCCGCCGCCAGGTCCGGGAAACGCCGGCAAACGGCCAGGGCATCGGTGATCTCCTGGCCGAAGTAATCCACCAACACGGTCAGGGGCGTGGTCGGGAACGCCTCATGGAACATTTCGGCCGCGCGCACCGTGGAGCCGGCATAGCCAATCAGCCCGTGGGGCATGGTGCCCAGGCCCGCCGGCTGGCCGAAGTAATGAGCGGTGGCGTCGGTGGCATTGCCGATGAACCCCTTGGCCCCGGCCTTGCGCTGGGCCCGCGCCGAGCCCACCGACGCGGCGTAGGCCATCAACTCAGCCATCTCGGTACCGGCGCAGTGGCGGGCGTCCATGGCCAGGAAGGACACGTCGGGCAGTTCCGCGCTCATGGTGAAGGCGTTGTAGGCCGCCACTCCACAAGCGCCGAGTTTTTGCAGGAACAAGGTTTCCAGGTCGACCAAGCCAGACATGGAGCCAGTCACATACATCATCGGCTCGCCCGCGCCGACCCACTGGCTTTCGCGGAACAGTTCCTCGATGGTCACCGCGAAGCCACGTGCCGCCGCCATGGCACGCAACCAGTCCACCGCCAACCGGGCGGCGTAGACGACCGGGCGGCGCATGAACACCGCGTAGGTCGCGGTGCGATCCCCAAAACGATCCACGATCGTCCGGGTCCGGACGAAGTAGGTGTCGGTCCAGTGATGGATCTGCTCGGCGGGGGGCCAGATGGTCTGCCCGGCGGCGCCGCCATCGGACGAGGACGTGTCCATGATGTCTCCGGTACGCGTCACAACATGGCCGTGAACGATGGCGGCGCGATATGGCCGCCGGGTGGGGGGACGGCCGGGCCGCCTTGACGCGGACTCCGACCGGTCCGTCCCTCACTCAGGAGGCGGCCGCGAGGCCAGGGGGAGGCATTTTCGCCAGGCCGCGTTCCTGCTTCAACCCATCAGCGATCAAGAAGGCCAGTTCCAGGGACTGGTTGGCATTCAAGCGCGGGTCACAGTGGGTGTGGTAGCGATCGCCCAGCCGCGCCTCGGTGATCTTGTGGGCGCCGCCAATGCATTCGGTGACGTCGCGGCCGGTCATCTCGAAGTGCACGCCGCCGGCGTTGGTGCCCTCGGCCTGGTGGACGGCGAAGAAGCCCTGGACCTCCCGCAGGATGCGTTCCACCGAGCGAGTCTTGTAGCCGGTGGCGGTCTTGACGGTGTTGCCATGCATGGGGTCGCAGGCCCACACCACCCGCCGGCCCTCGCGCTTGGCGGCGCGCACCAGCGGCGGCAACCGGCTTTCGACCGCGTCGGCGCCCATGCGGGTGATGACCGTCAGGCGGCCGGGCTCGTTTTCGGGATCCAGGATGTCGATCAGGCGCAGCAGGTCGTCTTCGGTCATGGTCGGGCCGGCCTTCAGGCCGATGGGGTTGGCCACGCCGCGCATGTACTCCACGTGGCCGCCGTCCAGCTGGCGGGTGCGGTCGCCGATCCACAGCATATGCGCGGAGCACGAGTAGAACTGACCGGGGTTCAGGGAGTCCTCCCGCGTCAGGGCCTGTTCGTAGTTCAGCAACAGGGCCTCGTGCGCCGTATAGAACTCGGTCTCGCGCATCTGCCGCACCGAGTCCCCGGTGATGCCGCAGGCTTCCATGAAGCGCAGCGCCTCGGTGATGCGGTTGGCGGTGTCCTCGTAGGCATCGCCGGCCGGGCTGCCGCGCACGAAGTCCAGGGTCCAGCGGTGCATCTGGAACAGGTCGGCGAAGCCGCCCTGGGCGAAGGCCCGCAACAGGTTCAGGGTTGCCGCCGACTGGTGGTAGACCCGCAGCAGGCGTTCCGGGTCCGGGACACGCGCGGCCGGATCGAACTCCATGCCGTTGACCATATCGCCGCGGTAGGCCGGCAGCTCGACGCCATCGATGGTCTCGGTGTCCGCCGAGCGTGGCTTGGCGAACTGGCCGGCGATGCGGCCCACCTTGACCACCGGGCAGGCGGCGCCGAAGGTCAGGATCACCGCCATCTGC
>JANQGN010000459.1 GCA_028277295.1 Rhodospira sp. | reverse complement strand
CAGCGCCCCGTGGGCGAAGTTGACGACGCCGAGGGTGCCGAACACCAGGGTCAGTCCGAGCGCGATCAGGGCGTAGGCGCCGCCCTTGTCGAGCCCGTTAAGGATCTGGAGAAGGATCGCATCCATCCGCCAAGGCTCCATTGATCACCCGGGGATCACCCCGGGGGGACGGCCCGGCCGCGGCGACGCCCCTCACGACGGGGAATCGCGCGCGGCCAGGCCGTGGACCGAACATGAAACGCGTTAAAAAGGTCCACACGGGGACCCGTGCCGCGTGGTGGGGGCGGGCGGTGGGGGTGCGCGACTCTCGCGCACCGCGCGCCCGCCTTCACCCCATTGCCGGGAACCCCCGACCAAGACACGGCGCGGTCGCCCCGGCATCGGAGCGACCGCGTTTGGGTCGATGAGGGACCGGCTTAGACGCCGTTGTTGCACTCGCCCAGGTCGCCGCCGAACAGGGCGGGATCGTAGGTCACCTGCTCCACGGGCACTTCCTGCACCACTTCCAGCAGGTCGAACTGCGACGTCGGGTTCTCGTTCCCCTTCACCACCAGCACCTTCTTGAAGCACTGGTGGTCCTCGGCGCGGTACAGGGTCGGACCGTTGCCCATGCCATCGAACTCAAAGCCTTCCAGGGCCTCGACAACGCCGCAGGGGGCGAAGGTGCCGGCGCGCTCGCAGGCATCGGCGTACAGGATGGCCTGGACGTAGCAGGTGTGGGCGGCCTGGGACGGCGGGAAGCCGTACTCCTCGCCGAAGGACTTCACGAAGGCCTTGGAGCCCTCGTCCTGCAGCGACCAGTGCCAGTTGGTGGAGCCGAAGATCCCCTTCACGTTCTCGCCGGCACCCTGCGCCATCAAACGCGAGTACAGCGGCACGACAACGGTGAAGTCCTTGCCGTTCACCTGCTTGTCGCGCAGGCCGAACTGCACGGCCTGGGTCAGGCTGTTGACCATGTCCTTGCCGTAGTGGTTCAGGATCAGCACGTCGGCGCCGGAGTTCAGAACCGGAGTGATGTACTGCGAGAAGTCACCAGCACCCAGCGGGGTGCGCACGGCCGAGACGGTCTCCCAGCCCAGGGCCTCGGTGGCGTTCTTGATCGACTCCTCCTGGCTCCACCCCCAGGTATAGTCGGCGGTCAGGTGGTAGGCGCGACGGTCGGTCCCATAGGAGTCCTTCAACACCGGAGCCAGCGCGGCGCCGGACATGTAGGCGTTGAAGAAGTGGCGGAAACCGTTGCGCCGCTTGTCCTTGCCGGTGGTGTCGTTGGAATGGGTCAGGCCGGACATGAAGATGATACCGGCTTCCTGACACAGCGACTGCACCGCGATGGCCACGCCCGAGGACGAGCCGCCGGTGATCATGATCGCGCCGTCCTTCTCGATCATGCGCTTGGCGCTGGCGCGGGCGGCGTCGGACTTGGTCTGGGTGTCGCCGGTGACGAAGGCCACCTTCTTGCCCAGAACGCCGTTCCCCTTCAGGGCCAGCGGCTGCATGGTGTTCAGCATGCCGCCGTCACCCTCGCCATTCAGGTGCTTGACGGCGAGTTGGTAGGCGCGCAACTCGTCGGCGCCCTCGTCGGCGTAGGCGCCGGTCTGCGGCACGTTGAAGCCGAAGGTGACGGTGTCGCCGGTGGGCTGGTTCAGGTAGTCGGCCGCCCAGGCCTTCGATGAAAACACCGTCGGCGCGGCCAGGCCGGCGGTCAGCCCGGCGCCCAGGGCAACGCCACCCTTCAGCACGCCACGACGGCTCGGAGTCACTAGATCAACCATGGTGGTCCTCCCGGTTCCATGCGTTTGCACGCGTCTGACCGCGTGCGACGAGGCGCGACCGCCGGTGTCCGGGGCGGGGACATGGACCCGCC
>JANQGN010000451.1 GCA_028277295.1 Rhodospira sp. | reverse complement strand
ACACCCTCGGCCGCCCGGCGGGCCTCGTCCTCGCCGCGAAGCACCTGGACGCGAATGGCGTTGTCCCGCTCCAGGTCGGCGACCAGGTCCATGCCGTCGTCGGCATCGCGCACGGCGGCGGTGGCCAGTACCTCCAGCCGCGCCACCCGCATCGCCCGCGCCAGGGCGACAAAGCGACCGACCGCGGCGCGGGCCAGGGCGCGGCCCTCGGGGTTCAACCGCCCACTGCCGGCCAGCCCTTGTCCCAGGGCACAGACGGCCTTCTCGTTGAACAGCGGCACGGGCACGCGCGCGCCGCCACGGTAAACCACCAGCCGAACCGAGTTCGAGCCGAGGTCGAGGACCCCCACGGGTCGCCTGCCGATCCCGTCTTCATCGTCGTCGGCGCCGGGGTCGCCCGTGTTCCCCTGTCTGGTGAAGCCCTCGCCCGTGGGACTATCCCCCTTTGGCTCGTGCCGTCTCGGGCCGTGGCCCGGTTCCGAGAAACGATCCGCCGCGTCGGCGCCGTGAGGTTCACCGGCGTCCCCCCTCCACGGCGATCCACCGTCACCCTGGGCCGAGTACCGACCCGGATCCTGGTCTGTGTCCATGTTTCCTCACCGAACTCCGGCCCGGCGGCGTGTCCCGGCAGGTGCCGATCAGGACACCGCCGGGCGCCGCTTCAGGACCAGTTGCCCCACGTCCTTACCGGCCTTGTCCAGAGCCTTGCCGCGCCCCGATAGACTGGGGTTGTCCATGAAGTAACGATGGGCGTTAAAGGCATCGTCCGCCGAGTCCACCCGCTGGAACCGCCCATCCGCCGTCAGATACCATGTCTGCTGTTCGTCATTAAGATTGGCAACCATGATCTGGTTGACCACCTGGCTGCGCACCGTCTCGTTCTCGATCGGGACCAGTGTCTCGACCCGCGACTCTAGATTGCGGGGCATCCAGTCAGCCGACGAAATATAGATCAGCGCTTGCGATGACGGCAATTCGGCGCCGTTGCCAAAACAGGCAATGCGCGAGTGCTCCAGGAAGCGGCCGACGATGCTCTTGACCCGGATGTTTTCGGACAGGCCAGGCACACCCGGGCGCAGGCAGCAGATCCCGCGGATCACCAAGTCGACCTGAACCCCGGCTTGGGAGGCCCGGTAGAGCGCGTCAATGACGTCGCCGCACACCAGGCTGTTCATCTTGGCCCAGATGCTGCCCGGCCGGCCGGCGCGCACATGGTCGATCTCGGCTTCGATTAGGTCGATGACCCGTGCCTTCAGGGACAGCGGCGCCAGATAGAGCTTCTCCAGGCCGTGGGGCTTGGCGTAGCCGGTCATGTAATTGAACGCGGTGACGGCGTCGCGGCACAACGCCGGATCGGCCGTGAAGAAAGACAGGTCGGTGTAAATCTTGGCGGTGATTGGATGATAGTTGCCGGTGCCAAAATGCACGTAACTGCGCAACTGGCCGCCTTCCCGGCGGGTTACCAGGGAGATCTTGGCGTGCGTCTTCAAGTCCATGAAGCCGTAGACGACGTTCGCGCCAGCCCGCTCCAGGTCGCGCGCCCATCTGATGTTGGCTTCCTCGTCGAAGCGCGCCTTCAACTCCACCATGGCGGTGACGCTCTTGCCGCTTTCGGCGGCTTCCACCAGGGCGGCGACGATGGGCGAGTTGTTGGAGGTCCGGTACAGGGTCTGTTTGATGGACACCACCTGCGGATCCTGGGCCGCCTGGCGCAGGAACTGAACCACCACGTCAAAGGACTCGTAGGGATGGTGGACGATGATGTCTTTCTGGCGAATGGCGGCCATGCAGTCGCCACCGAAGTCGCGGATCCGCTCGGGAAAGCGCGCGGAGAACGGCACGAACTGCAAGTCCGGCCGATCGTCTGAAATAAGCTGCTTGAGATCGGCCATGCCGATGGGGCCGTTCATCCGGAACAGGTCTTCCTCGGCCACCTGCATTTCATCGCAGATCAGGCGCACCAGCGCCTCCGGCATGTCGGCGTTGAGCGACAGGCGGATACAGTGTCCCCGCCGGCGCCGCTTCAGCGCCGACTCGAAGCTGCGCACCAGGTCCTCGGCCTCTTCGTCGATCTCCATCTCCGAATCGCGGATGACGCGGAAGTGTCCGGCCTGCGCCACGTGGAAGCCGGGAAACAGCCGGTCCAGGAACAGCGTCACCACATCCTCCAGCAGCACAAAGCGATGGTCCGGCCCCGGCAGGCGCGTCAGGCGGTCCACCTGGCCGGGCAGCGGCACCAGGGCGCGCAGGCTCTCCCGCCCCGCGGGCCCGCCCCCGGTCAACTGCAACACCAGGGCATGGCCCAGGTTGGGGATGAAGGGGAAGGGATGGGCCGGATCGATGGCCAGGGGCGTGAGGATAGGGAACACCTGCTCGATGAAATGGCGCTCCAACCAGCCGCGATCCTCGGCGCTCAGTTCGTCCACGCCGACCACGGACACCCCGACGGTGCGCAAATCGGCATGCAGCTCGGACCAGATGTCCTGCTGCTCCTCCAGCAGTTCGCGCGCCGTGCGGTTGATCTCCGCCAATTGCTGGGCGGGCGTGCGGCCGTCCTGGCTGGTCTTGTTGACACCCGCGGTCACCTGCCCTTTCAGGCCGGCCACGCGCACCATATAGAACTCATCGAGGTTGGACCCGGAGATGGACAGAAAGCGCACACGCTCCGTCAGCGGATGGCGGCTGTTGCGGGCTTCGTCCAACACACGGAAGTTGAAGTCCAGCCAGGACAATTCCCGATTCAGGAACCGATCGGGGGACGTCATGCCAATGCCCAGGGACGCCGCCCCGGCGGACACCGCCTCCAGCGTCTCGGTTCTCGAGGACGGGGCGGCAACGGCCGCATCATTGGCGCTGGTCATCGTTGTCTCCGTTGACGTCCGTGTTGCTTGGGGGGCAGGCTGACACACGACCCCGGGCCGCAGGCGTGCGCTGATTGCGCCGGCCACCATTCGCGCCATGGCGGCGCAACCCGCGACTCGGCGCCCGATTCAGCCCGGGCCTGAGCCCTGGGTCAAATGACGATTCGGCTGCCCCGAGGCGATCCACCCCGAGGACGCCGGGCCGTCCCACGCCCAGCCAGTCCCCGACCCGAAGGGCCTTGGCTCCCATCGTTCGCACTGACGGCCTGGAGACCGCCGCCCTTGAAACACCTGTACCTGCTGCGGCATGCCAAATCCAGTTGGGATAATCCCAACCTGCCGGATCACGACCGCCCGCTCGACCGCCGCGGCGAACAGGCGGGCGCCGCCATGGCGGCGATCGTCGCCGCCCTGACGCCAGGCCCCGACGTGATCGTGTGCTCAACCGCCGTGCGCGCGCAAGGCACGCTGGACCTGGTTCGGCCAAGCCTGCCGGATGTCCCGGTCCGCCTCGACCCGATCCTTTACACCTTCGACGTTCCACCGCTTCGCCTGCACCTGGAAGGGCTGAACGAGGACATCTCAAGTGTCCTGGTGATCGGCCACAACCCGGCTTTGGAGCTGCTGGCGCGGTCCCTGGCGGCGGCGGACAGGCACCCGCCCATGGAACGCTTGCGACGCAAGTTTCCCACCGCCGCCCTGGCCGAACTGGATCTGCCCATCGCCGCCTGGGCGGCCCTGGGGGATGTGCTGGACAACGGTGGCGCCCGCCTGCGGCGCTTCACCCGACCCGCCGACCTGGCCCGCGGCTAAAATCCGCCCCGTTCCCGTCGCCGTCCTCGTCCTCGTTGTCACCATCCTCACCGCCAGTGCCGGCGGACGCCCCCAGCACCTCGCGGGCCAGGGCCACGGAGATAGGCCGCCCCCGTGCCCAGGCCAGGGCGTCCAGCCGCTCCACAAGGGCCCGCGTGGCCGCGAACGACCGCTCCATCCGGCTGGCCAGCACCCGCACCACCGCCGGCGCGACAATCACCTGCCGATCGGCGAACAGCTTGATCAGCACCATTTCCAGCAAGGTCTCGTCAGGCGGGGTGATCTCGGCCACCGGCAGCGCCACCAGTCGCGAGCGCAGGTCCGGCAGGGCCACCGGCCAGCGCACCGGCGCGGACCGGGCGGTCAGCAGCAGACTTCCGCCCCGTTCGCGGGTCAGGTTCATCAGATGCAGGAGCGCTTCCTCGGTCTCGGCCGACAGCGCCTGATCCGCCGGGTCCCGCTCCACCACCACCGTCGCGGCCCGATCGAGCGTCATGGCCGGATGCAGGTCGGCCGCCGAGGGGTGCTCAACGATCAACGCCCCGGCGCGCGCGGCCAGCACGTGCGCCAGGTGAGTCTTTCCGCAGCCGGCCGGCCCCACCAGGGCCAGCGTGGCGCCCGGCCAGTCCGGCCAGCGATCAACCCAGGCCACCGCCGTCGCGTTGCAGGGCGCCACCAGAAAGTCGGCGCGCCCCAGGGCCGGGCGAGCGGGAAAGTTGAACACCAGTTGCGGGCCGGGCTGGTGCCCGGATCGACGCTCCGACGTCGTCGAGAACGGATCACGCGATGGTGTGGTGGTGTCCTCGGCTTGGTCGTCGTCGGACTGATCGCTCATGACGCGCCCTCCGTTGGGGGCGTCCCCCCATGCCACCGACGCCATCCCCTTTCAGCATAGGTGAGACCCGACCCCGTGGTGGTCAACACGACGGCCCCGACCAGCGCCGCCACCAACCAGGCTCCGGCCGCCGGACCGGCGATCGCCGCGCCCCCCGTCAGCGCGTCCCGGACCAACACAACGGCGGCCAGCGACACCTGGGCCAGGGTGTTCAGGCGCGACAGCCGCGAGGGCTCCGGCACGAAGGGCCGCCCGCTGAGACGAAACGCCAGCGCCCCGGCCAGGATGGCCAAGTCACGCCCCACCACCAGGACCACCAGCCAGGACGGCAGCGCCCCGGTCCAGCCGAGGGCCACGAAGGCCCCGGCCAGCAACGCCTTGTCCGCCAGAGGATCGAGCGCCGCGCCCAACGCCGTCTCGTGCCGCAAGCGCCGGGCTAGCCAGCCGTCCAGGGCATCGGTGAGCGCGGCCGTCAGCAAGAGCGCCAGGGCAAGACCACTGTGCCCGGTCAGGATGCACCAGACCGTGGGCCCCACCAGCAACAGACGGGCCAGGGTCAGCGCGTTGGGCAGCCACGATACCGTCACGGGCGAACCGGCGGCCAGGCCTCGGCGTCCGAGGGCCACGCCGACCGGCCGGCGGCCCCCATGGCCGATCCATCGGCCGCCCCCCTGGCGAACCCGCCCGGGGATGGTGCCGGCGCGCCGCCCCCGTGGCCGCCAGCGCTACCTCCCCCCATTGCTGACGTAGCGGACTCCGGGGCGGACTCCGGGGCGGACTCCGGGGCGGTCACCCCACGACCGGCAGCGCCGGGCGTCGGTCCCGCCGCCCCGGTCCGGCCAATCAGCCAGTAGCCGCCCTGAACGGTCAGGCTCAGGCCCTGCGTGGTCAAGGCCTCGCCCACCCGGGTCGCGTCCCCCTGCACGGACAGGGTCAGTTGCGCCATGGTCCGGGTCATGGCCTGCAATGTCACATGCCGCACCAACGGCGTGCGCTCCAAGCCCTGACGGATCGCCATCCAGTCACTGAAGCCTCCCAGCGTGACCAGCGCCGTGACCCGATGCTCCGCCCCGGCGTGCACCAGGTTGGCATCCCGCCAGTCGGTTTCGAGGCGCCGCACCACATCGGCGGCGGCCCGTCCCAGGAAGGCGGCATCATCCTCGTCGGCGCGGCGGCGAATGGTCTGGCTGCCGGTCCGCGCCATGGCCCGGGGCGAACCGTAATGCAAAGCCACATCAAGGGTGTCCGGCCCAGTGCGGACAGCGTGGGCGAGCAGCACGGTGTCTCGACCATAGCGGTCCAGGAGCGTGGCCAGCGCCGCGCCATCCGGCGTCAGCGCCTGATCGGGAGACAGGGTCGTGACATCCCTGAGGTCGCCCATCGGTACCTCGACAGGCATCAGCACGGCCCCACCGCCCGGGCGGCGCCAGGCGGCAAGCCAGGGATTGGTGTCCTCCCACAGCACCGGCGCGCCTCCGGGGCCGGCCTGGTAGACCGGCACCACCAGCACCGGCCGCGATGCCTCGACGGCATGGCCGATGCCATGTCCCTCCAGCAGGCGCCGCACCGCCGGTCCGTCAAAACGCACCGTGAGGCGCGCCTTGTACGTGGTGTCGGTGGTGCGCTCGCCGGCCAGGCTGTAGGTGTCCACCATGGGGAGAACCTGGTCACCGGCGACCTGCGGCAGTCGGGTCGCCTGCGCCGGATCGGCGATGCGCTCCAGAACCACGCGCAAGGCCTCCACCTTTCCAGCGGCAATGGCCCGCTCACGCGCGGCCGCCGGGCTGCCGGCCGTCGCCGCAATGGGCACGTCGCGAGCGGTATACGTGTCGCTCGAGGTTTCCGCCATCTGGGCGAGCGCCGGCCGGATCCCTGGGGCCGCCCAGCCGGAACGGCCCGACTCCACCCCGCCGGCCATCCCGACCATGAGGACACACACAAGCGCGAGCGTCAGGCCCCTCCACCCGTTTGCAACGGCCGCCCGGTGCGCTATTGTCCGCGACGCTGATCGAGCCGATCGCGCCAATGGAGCCGATCGATCGTCAGGGTCCCTCATTGCCCGCCACACCGCCAGCTTCCGCGAGGCCGCCATTTCCACTCCTTCCCCAACCGAGGACCCCGATCACCGGGGTCTGACCTATAAGGCCGCCG
>JANQGN010000341.1 GCA_028277295.1 Rhodospira sp. | reverse complement strand
GTGTCGCCCATGACCATGTGGTCGTACTGCTCCCAGATCCAGCGCCGGCTGGCCAGGTCCGGGCAGCCCATCAGGGCGGCCAGGGCCTCGGTCCAGGGCACGTCCGGCAGGCCGGCCGGGTCCAGGGGCGCCGGCGCGGGCGTGGGCTCCCACGGCCGATCGTACTCGGGCGCCGCCTCGGCCAGCGGGTCGATGGGCAGATCCGCCACCGTCTCGCCATGCCAGGTGAGCACCATGCGCCCGGTGTCGGTCAGCCGGCCGATGACGGCGAAGTCCAGGTGCCACTTCTCGAAGACGGCGCGGGCCACGTCCTCCTTGCCCGGCTGGAGGACCATGAGCATGCGCTCCTGGCTTTCCGAGAGCATCAGCTCGTAGGGCGTCATGCCCTCTTCGCGCATGGGCACGGTGTCGAGCGTCAACTCCACGCCCAGCCCGCCCTTGGAGGCCATCTCGAAGCTGGACGATGTCAGGCCCGCCGCGCCCATGTCCTGGATGGCGACGATGGCGTCCGTGGCCATCAGTTCCAGGCAGGCTTCGATCAGGAGCTTTTCGGTGAACGGGTCGCCCACCTGGACGGTGGGGCGTTTCTCCTCGGAATCGGCGGTGAACTCGGCGGAAGCCATGGTGGCGCCGTGGATGCCGTCGCGGCCGGTCTTGGAACCCACATAGACCACCGGGTTCCCCACGCCGCTGGCCTTGGAATAAAAGATCCGGTCGGCGGGGGCGATGCCCACGGTCATGGCGTTGACCAGGATGTTGCCGTTGTAGCCGGGGTGGAAGTTGACCTCGCCGCCCACGGTGGGCACACCGACGCAGTTGCCATAACCACCGATGCCGGAAACGACGCCGGAGACCAGATGCCGGGTCCTGGGATGGTCCGGGGCGCCGAAGCGCAGTGCGTTGAGGTTGGCCACCGGCCTGGCACCCATGGTGAACACGTCGCGCAGGATGCCGCCCACGCCCGTCGCCGCGCCCTGATAGGGCTCGATGAAGCTGGGGTGGTTGTGGCTTTCCATCTTGAAGACGGCGGCCAGGCCATCGCCGATATCCACGACACCCGCGTTCTCGCCCGGGCCCTGGATCACCCAGGGCGCTGTCGTCGGCAGGGTCTTCAGCCATTTCTTCGAAGATTTGTAGGAGCAGTGCTCCGACCACATCACCGAGAAGATGCCCAGCTCGGTGATGTTCGGCGCGCGGCCCAGGATGTCCAGGACGCGGGCGTATTCCGCCTCGTTCAGGCCGTGCTCGGCCACCAGGGCGGGGGTGATCGCCGGGCCGTCCGTCATGCCAGGGCCTCCAGGAGCGCGGTGAACAGGGCGCGGCCGTCGGTGCCGCCCAGGCGCGGATCGGCCAGGCGTTCGGGGTGCGGCATCATGCCCAGGATGCGGTGGTTCTCCGACAGGATGCCGGCGATGTTGGCGGTCGAGCCATTGGGGTTGGCCTCGTCCACCACCCGGCCGGCGGCGTCGCAATAGCGGAAGGCGACGCGGTCCTCGTCCTCCAGCATGCACAGTGTCGGCAGGTCGGCCACGTAGTTCCCGTCGTGGTGGGCGATCGGCATGCGGATCGCCTTGGCGGGATCGTAGTGGCTGGTGAAGATGGTGTCGGTGGTGACCGCCTTCAGGTGCACGTCCTTGCAGATGTAGGTCAGGCCGCGGTTGCGCATCAGGGCGCCCGGCAGCAAGCCCGTCTCGCACAGCACCTGGAAGCCATTGCAGATGCCCAGCATGGCCACGCCGCGTTCGGCCTGGCGCTTCACGGCGGCGATGACGGGCGCCTGGGCGGCCATGGCGCCGCAGCGCAGGTAGTCGCCGTGGGAAAACCCGCCCGGCAGAACGATCAGGTCCAGGTCCTTGGGCAGGTCGGGGTCGGCGTGCCAGTGCATGCGCGGGTCCAGGCCGGTGACGTCACGCAGGGTGACGGCCACGTCGCGGTCGCAATTGGACCCTGGGAAGACGATAACGGCGGCTTTCACTGGGGGACTCTCTCGAACAAAGGTGGGGCGAAACGTGATCGGAACGGTCAGGTCTTGGGTATCGGCTTGGCCTTTGTGGAGGCAAGGGACCCCCGGAACACGACAAAATGCGCGGCCGTGTAGTTTACCACCAGCCCCGCCGCCGATCCGAGGGCCAGCGCCGCGAGCGGATAGGCGTACATCCAGTCCGACAGAAAGATGGCGGCGGCATAGACGGCCATGTTGGTCAGCGCGCCGAAGGACTGGCTGCCAACATACAGGGCAAGTTCCTGAATCCGGTTCGACGTTCGCCGATCCGAGAAGGTGAACGTTCGGTTCAAGGCCCAGGTCACCAGGACGGCGACGGAAAACGATGCCACGCGTCCGGCGTAGAGGCCCAGAAACGGCGCGACGGCCAGCAGAACGCCGCCGTCCACCAGGAACCCGACGGTTCCGACAAGGCCAAATCCGATGATCCGTCTCAGGGCGCGCTCCTGCCGGCTTGGGGGGCATCGACGGCGTCCAGGGCGAGGCCCGGCTCCACCGGACCATGCGCCAGATAGGACAATCGCTTCAATTCTTGCCGGCCGCGCGTGACGCTGTCCATGACGATGCCAGTGAACAGCGATCCGATACCGATGGTGCTCAGCCCGACCACGATGATCGCCGTGGGGACGCGGGGCACCAGGCCGGTTTCCAGGAAGGTGAGCACCAGCGGCAGCCCCAGAATGAGGGCGAGCAGCATCATCGTGGCGCCCACGCCGCCGAACAGGGGCAGCGGTCGTTCGTTCTTCACCAGTTCCAGGACCGTGGACAGGATGCGGATGCCGTCCTTGACGGTGGAAAGCTTGCTGACCGAGCCCTCGGGGCGGGCGCCATAGGGGGTGTCCACGTCGCCCACCGGCATGCGCAGCTCAAGGGCGTGCACGGTCAGTTCCGTCTCGATCTCGAAGGCGCCCGACAGGGCCGGGAACGACTTGACGAAACGCCGCGAGAAGACCCGGTAGCCGGACAGCAGGTCCCCGACCCGGTCCCCGAAGATGACGGTGATGAGGGTCGAGAACATCCAGTTGCCGAACCGGTGTCCGCGCCGGAAGGCGGCTTTCTCTTCGCCGCGCCGGACGCCGGTGACCATGTCCAGGTGCTCGGCAAGCATCTTGTCGATCATCTTCGGTGCGCTGGCGGCGTCGTAGGTCGCGTCACCATCGACCATGATGTAGATGTCGGCGTCGATGTCGGCGAACATGCGCCGGACCACGTTGCCCTTGCCCTGGAGCGGTTCGCGCCGAACGATGGCGCCGGCGGCGGCGGCGACGGCCGCCGTGGCGTCGCTGGAGTTGTTGTCATAGACGTAGATGTCCGCGTCGGGCACGTGACGGTGGAAGTCGCGGACGACGGTCTCGATGGTCGCCGCCTCGTTGTAGCAGGGAACCAGGACGGCAACCTTCGGCTCGGACATTTCAATCCTCGGTGGTTGGGCGTGCGGGATCGGCAGGATCACCGGGCTATGTGCCACTTTGAGTATCTCGCCTCATCAATAGTAGTAACGCCGCAAGATCGCCTCGAAGGTAGCCCCAAGCGCGAAGAAAGGAAACAGGGAAGCCGCGACGGTCATAAGGAGAGCGCGCGTGCCGTTGCCCAGCCCTGTCGCGGGGACGCTAGGGACCGCCAGGAAAAGCGGAAGCAGCAGCGGCAGGAGCGGCAGAAAATAGCGTCCCTGCACGCCATCAATGAAGTCCGCTGTTTCCGGTGGCGTCCAGATCAGATAGATGCTCAGGAAGATGCCACCGAGGGAGAGCAGCACGGCGCCCAGCACGCCCGTTCCCAGCCACCACGGCAGCACGGGCCCTTGCCGGCACCTGAGAACCTCGGCCGCGGCGGCAGCGCCCAGCAAATACCAGGCGACGGGATACAGCCAGGGCATCAGCCGGGTGTCGAGCCAGCCCAGCACGCCGATCATGTGCTCCAGATAGTTGGTCCCATGCTCCCGCAGCGAGGTCAGAAAAGCGGAAAACACCGCGCCGGGGTGCTGGAGGGTGAAAGCCATCTGGCGGTCGGCATCCCCCGGACCGAAGGTGGCATGACCCGCGTCACTCACCCCGTGCCAGACCAGGGCCGCGCCCACCGTGGCGGCGGCCGATACCAGCATGATACCCCTCAGGCGCCAGTCCGCGCTTGGATGGAACACCAGGATGGCGAGGACGGCGGCGGCGGCGGGGGCATAGACCAGCTTGGCTGGGGCGACCACCAGGGCCGCCAGGATGGCCAGGGCCAGGACACTCTTCGCTTTGAGTGGATCGTCCAGGGTCCACAGTCGTGTCGCGGCGGCCCCGAGAAGGGCGGCCATCCCCATGAGGGGGCCATCCGCGCTGAAGGAGGCGAACAGAAACAGATTCATGGGAAAGGCGAGAATGAAGGCCAGGGGAAGTTTGGCCACCGGGGTCAGTCTCACGGCGAGGGTGCCAAGACCGACGCAAACCAGCCCTGTCAAGAAGCTGCCTATCGCCAACGTGTTCAGAATGCTGGCGTCCAACCAGCGCCCGACCAGCACGGTCAGGGTCTGCGGGATATACAAAAGCGGAAAGTAAACCGCGTGATTAAACGAATGAGGTGCTGTTTCTCCCCAAGTCAGCGTTTCATAGTGGGGTGTCCAGTCCTGCAACGGTTCAAGATTGTGGATGTTATGAAGATCATCCGTCAAAACCTTCAGGTTTCGGTCAATGTCACCCATCGGCATGCCGTCGACCACCGGCGCGATCACAACACCTTGGGCAATCTGGGCCGCACGAGCGACATGAGACCACTCGTCGTGAGCGCCGAGTGGACCCTTGGCCATCGCCAAAAAAAGTATGACGGGTATGGCGACCGCCAAATAGTACCAGTGGGCCGATCGTTCAATGCTGGTACCGATGCGGTAGAATCGACTGGCGAGCCCAAAATCAATACGGCGTAACATCAAGAGTCCATTTAAAAAATCTGGTATTGAGGGTGCTGGCATGTAAGGCGACTAAGTTTCGGCCTTTCGCGATCGCCCCTCCCCCCGCAAGGTGACTGAACAATAGCGCTATCTTGGCTCGCCCGTACACTAAAAAGCGAAGCTCTGGTTGTCGATCCTGGACAGGGCCAGGACGGTCATATGGCTGCCATGGCCTGGCCGATCTTCGGCGCGTCGACGGGTGCATCCAGGATGGTCCGTGCTGCCGTCGTGTCACGCAGCCACGCCGCTGTTTCAATCACTCGCTCAAGTCGATGTCGTATGTCTCGATCACGGTGTTCGCCAGCAGGCGACGGCACATGTCGTCCACCCGGGCGCGGGCGGCGTCGGGGTCGGTGTCGGCCAGGTCCAGTTCGATCAGCTTGCCCTGGCGGGCATCGGAGACACCGTCGACGCCCATGGACTCCAGGGCGCCAAGGATGGCCTTGCCCTGGGGGTCGAGGACGCCGGGCTTGAGGGAGACGTGGATGCGGGCCTTCACGGGCGGGATCCTCCAGAACTTCAAGGGGGGCCGGTCGCCGGTCGCGACGGGCCAAGAACGCAGACCCCCTCCCACCCTCCCCCATGACTTGGGGGAGGA
Organism: Rhodospira sp.; assembly: GCA_028277295.1. Lineage (GTDB taxonomy): Bacteria > Pseudomonadota > Alphaproteobacteria > Rhodospirillales > Rhodospirillaceae > Rhodospira. Next base: position 499 of record JANQGN010000341.1, on the reverse strand, counting down.
GTCCGGGCGCTCACCACCTCGGCGTTGATGCGTCCCGGGTTCGGCGGGGTCAACCGAACTCCCTCCCCAGGACGGGGAGGACTGGGGTGGGGTTTCAAGGTATCAGGCTCCGGGGCATGGTCCGGTTCCACTCGCACCTGTGGCCTGGCGACGGATCAAACCAAGCCCGGTCGACCGCCCGGACGAACCGAAGGTCCGGAGCCGCGCCCCGCCACGCCGAAGGTCAGGCGGGGCCGACGGCGATTAACCCAAACTACTGCATCGTGGCCGGGCCGGGCATGTCCCGGGGGCCGCCCTCGGGCAGGATGCCCAGGCGCCGCGCCACTTCCTGGTATGCCTCTTCGACGCCGCCCATGTCGCGGCGGAAGCGGTCCTTGTCCAGGCGCTCGTTGGTCTTGACGTCCCACAGGCGGCAGTTGTCGGGGCTGATCTCGTCGGCCAGGACGATATGCATCTCGTCGGTCTGGTCATCGTAGAGGCGGCCGAACTCCAGCTTGAA
>JANQGN010000324.1 GCA_028277295.1 Rhodospira sp. | reverse complement strand
GCGGGTCACGGAGATCACCGAGCGCTTCGAGGATCAAGGCAAGGCGATCGAGAAGAGCGCCGGTTTCGTCAACGAACTGGAAGAGGATCGGTTTGACCGCTCCATCGGCAGCGCGTGTGAGCGGCACGGGGACGAAATCGAGCGCGCACTGCGAGACTTGAAACCCCTGGATACAGATGACTTGTACCAGGACCTGCTGGCGTTGCGGAAGTGCATGGTTGTCGTCAGAAAGGATCTCGAAGCGTTCGGTGAAGTGAATCCGTCAATGACGTCGGCCGTTGCCAGTCGCTTGACGCGACTCAGCGATCTTGAGCTTGAAGTCGACACGATGATGATCGACGGTAACTATCATCGAAACAAACGCAACCGCATGGTTGGAACGCTGACCGCCTACAAAGATCAGTGTGACTTCCTATAGGCGGCGGCTGCGCGCGAGTCGACGCGGTGGGATGCCAGGGTCAGGACATCGTTCCCGGTGAGCGGGGGCGTTCGCGGAAGGAGTGACACACGCATGGGTGCGGTCAGGATGGCCCAGGGGGGCACGCGGGGACTCACGACGGCCGGGCGCGCCGTCATGATGGCGGCGGTCATCGCGCTATTCGCGGGCATCATCGCGATTCCACAGGGTTCAAATGCGCAGAGCCCGGCATCCTCGGCATCGTCCGCCGACCCGTTGAGCGAGGCGCGCGACGCCGTTGCCAGTATTCGGACGAATTTTCAGGATCAGTTGAGTCGGCTTCAGGAGGCTCATGAGTCCTTCATGAGTGGCGGAGACGATGACGACGTTGACGTGGTTGACCAAATTCTTGATGAATTGCAGTCCGATGCAGAAGACACCTTGCGCCACGTGCGCGAGAACGGCGCGATCGGCGACCTGTTTGAAAAGACCCGGTCCAAGGCCGAGGCCCAGATTGCCAAGCTGGACATGATGGGGCTGTCGGCCGAGGAGAAGGACATGCTGGTTGGACATTGGACGGCGTCCTTGGAGCAGTTCGAGGCCGAAATCCTGGGGTTCAACCAGGCTCGAGACCATGCCGACCAGGTGATCCGCGACCTGGGTCGACAGCGCCCGCTGTTGCGGGAGATGTGGCGTATCAAGAAACTGGATGAGATCACGTCTATTATTAGCGAAGTGTCGACAAGTATTACCTCCCTATCGTCTTCTCTTGAGTCGGTCATCGACGCGACGTACGACATGCAGCGCGAGCAGATCGACAACTGACAGGGTTGGGGAATCAAACGCGACAGGTCCCGATTGAGCCCCCGATTGAACCCAGGATGGGACGATGGAGACGCAACCTATGGACAGGAAGGAAAGCCAAACAATGAGTCGTCGACTTTCTGGACCCGTCAGCCGCACGGTGGGTGCCGCCGCGTTGATCGTGAGCCTGGCGATCGCGTCGGCCCCGTCCCCCGCCGCCGCCCAGGGCACGCAGGATTTCGCCAATCTCGCCACCTCGCTGAGCGCCGTTGTCGACGGGCTCAACGGCACGTTGGATACGCTCCCGGAGGCCCTCGAAAGCGCCGTCAAGTCCGAGGCCGAGGCCACCCGGTATTTCGACACCATCGCCAAGGGCGGGCGGGAGGCCGTTGAGTCCCTGCGAGAGGATGGCGAGATCTGGCGGCTCGTCCTGGCGCTGGACGAGCAAATCCAGACCAACATCGACGGTCTCGAAGACCGCTACCAGGACACGGGACAACAGCGTTTCCGCGCCCTGGCCGACGAATGGCAGACCCGCAATGACCGTCTTGCCCAGATCCGGCAGTCGATCATTTCGGAACGCGCCCGGGCCGAGCAGTCCCTGGAGGCGCTCAGCGCGGACCGCGAGTACGTGATCGAGCTGATCAAGCTGCAAATGACTGACACGGCCCTGGCCGAGTTGGAAAAGGTCCAGCGCGACATGACCGAGATGAACGACAAAATGGCGGAGTTGCAAACGCAGGCCGATGCCCTGGCTCCGGGCGGCGTGGCAAACTGACCGCCATGGCTGGTGTTTGGCCTGGTGTCCCGGCCCTGGCCCCGGCCCTGACGTTGGGGCGATGCCCACGGCGCCCGTCCTGGTCGGCCGTGGGGATGATCCTCGCCCTCGTGGTGGGCTTGGGGGCTGGCGTCGCTATCGGCCCGGCCCGGGCCGGCCCGGAAGCCAACGCCGCGCCAGGCGGGTCCAGCGTGGACGGTGCCGCCGAAACCGAGGCGGCGGCGTCCAGCCCGTCGCCGCGCGAGACCGCGCAAGATGTCCTGCGGCAGGCGCGGGCCGCCCTGGATCACCTGGACAGCCTGATCCGGGCCCTCGAAACCGAGATCGGCGAGACGGTGACGCGGATGGAGCAGGCCGGCACCGGCGACGAGGCGGAGCGCTGGGCCGCTCTTCTCGCTATGAAGGCCGAGCGGCTGGAGACGGCGCGCCGCCAGCAGGCGGACCTGCGCGACCTGATCGAGGCGCTGACGCGGGAGATGGCGGCCGACGCGCCGGGTTCGCCGGATCCCTGAGGGTTCGTTGCGATGGCCAGGGAGATCCCAGGATGGAGACCAGGCGAGACGGCGGGGCACACGGGAGCGGTATGGCGACGACCGGCGCTCGACGCAAGCCAGGCGTGGCGCTTGGGGTGCCGGCCACGGTGTCGCTGGCCGTGGCGGTCTGCGTCTGGCTGACGGTGTCGAACCTGCTGTTGAACGATCCCGAGGCCCTGGCGGGGCTGCCACCCTGGACGGCCCGGTTCCTGGCCAATGAGCTGTGCGTGGTTCTGCTGCTGCTGTTCGTGGCCCTGATGACATTCGCCGTCTTGCAGGCCATCGCCGCCGGCCTTGATCGGGCGGCGGTGCGTGCCGCCCTGGCGCCCACGGTGCCACCGGCCCCGCCGCTGTACGGTCTGCGATGTTGGCTGAGCGGTACCCCCGCCGTCTGGCCCAACGCCATCCTGCGGGGATCGCGTGACAATACCGGGTCCGCGTCAACCCCGTCCACGCGGCCATCGTCCGCCGCCGCCCTCGACCTGGTCATCACCGACCTGGAGCACGGCGAGCGGGTGCGGTTGAGTCCCCTGGTATACGGGGTGTGGGTGCTGCCCCTGATCGGCTTCATTGGCACGGTGATCGGCATCACCGAGGCCATCGGCGGGCTGGACGGCATGATCGCCACCACCGGTGATCCGGCCGCCGGCCTGGAGGGCGTGTTGGGCGGCCTGCGGTATGCCTTCGACACGACCTTGCTGGGACTGGTCGCCGTGATTCCCGTCATGGCCGTCCTGACGGCCCTGCGCACCTACAGTCAGACCACGCAGTGGTACCTGATCTCGGCTCAGGTGACGACGGAGACCGCCACGGGATCACCCGCCGAGGTCACCGGCGCGCCCGAGGGATCATGATGATCCGCGGCGGACGCCAGCGCCCGCGACCGTCCGCCGGCGGAGAGGGGCCGGCCCTGCTGATGCTGCCGTTCCTCGATGCCCTGTTCGCGGCGCTTGGTGTGTTCGTGGTGGTGTTCGCCGTGACCGCGATCCAGGCCCGCATCGAGCCGCATCCGCCGCCCGCCGATCTGCTGGTCCTGCTGGACGACGACGGCGTTCATGTCACCGTCGCCGACGGCCGGTCGCGGCCTCCGGCGCGGGGTGCCGTGTACACGGAGCAGGCGGCCGCCGACTTGCTCGCCCCCGCCCTCGTCGACGCCGCCAGCCGTCTCGGGCGACCCCCGCGCCTGGTGGTGGCGTTCGGACAGGCGGCCATCGATCAGAACAAGCGCTTGCGGCGTGCTCTTGACAGGCTGGCCGAAGGTCCGTCGCGGGACGACTCATCACTGGTCGCCGGCGATCCGGACGCCGTCGCGGACGACGCTGGCCTCGCCTTTCAGGTCCGCTGGGTTCCCCTGACCGGCGACCAGGCCCACGACCTTGACCAGATCCTGCCGCGCGTTCTGCGCCTGGCGCCGGCCCCCTCGGAGTCCTGACAGGACCATGAGCGATCAGACTCAGAGCGACGCCGTCCTGGTGGACGTGATCACCAACCTGCTGGGGGTGTTCATTCTGGTGACCATGATCAGCCTGTTGGTGACCCAGGCGGCGCGGATCACCCCGGTGCCCGACGAGCCTCACGAGGCCGCGCCTTTCGAGGAGCGTCCGCAGAAGCTGTTCCCGTCGTTTTCCCGCTATATATGGGTCGGGGCGGACGGCATCGTGACCCTGCCGCTGGCGGCCATCGCCCAGGCTCTGGAGGACGCTCCGGAGATCCTCGCGGGCGAGATCGGCGGGGTTCATTACGAGCTTGAGGATACCCAGCGGCTGGAGCGCCTGGGACTGACGGCCCAGGCCGATCGCCTGCGCGTCGACTGGAGCGCCTACAGGCTGACGGTCACCGTTGACCCGGCGACGGTCGCCGCCGGCGTGGGTGGCGATCCCGGTCCGGTCCCGGCCGATGCGTCAGCCGACATGGTGGTTGAGGCGCTGCTGCGAGACCTGCCCAGCGACACGGCGCTCACCGTCTTTGTCGATCCCGCCGGTTTCGAGCGGTTCGGCCCGCTGCACGCCGCATTGTCCGACCGGCGCGTGTGTTTCCGCTGGCGGGTGTTCAGCATGACCGAAGGCGTGACCCTCAGCCGCGCGGCCCGGAACTTCATCCGGGATACGGCCCGGCGATGTTGAGGGGGACGCCATCCCTCGCCGCCGCGCTGGCCCTGATCGGTGGCCTGGCCGGGGCGGTCGCGGCGCCGGCGCCAGCGCTGGCCGATCCTGGGCCGTGCCTGTTCGCCTGCTGGACGCGTCCCCGGACGGAGCCGCCCGCCGATCCGATCCGCCAGGCCCTGGCGGCCGCCATCGCCCAGCCCGA
>JANQGN010000277.1 GCA_028277295.1 Rhodospira sp. | reverse complement strand
AAAAATTGATAATCCTCATCCTGAGCGTCCGCAGGACGCGAAGGATCTCCCTCGAATCCATGAAACCTTACAGATTGGTTATCTGAGTTCGGAGCCCTGACGTCCGACTGGAACTTGTCGACAAGCCCAATGGAATGCGATCCGCTCTCAGTATCTGTCCGGAAAGCCGTGCAAAACACCCCATACGGCATGCGAGTTGGGCGCAGGCACACACTATGCTGCGGTTCCCGAGACTTTCCGGACGGGCTCTCAGTATCTGTCCGGAAAGCCGTGCAAACACCCCATACGGCATGCGAGTTGGGCGCAGGCACACACTATGCTGCGGTTCCCGAGACTTTCCGGACGGGCTCTCAGGGCCAACATCCTCGCTTCATCTATGTCACCGACCGCACGACGACAGGAAAAACATAATTTATAATCAAAGTCATACGGTGGACAACGCTTGATCCAGGTCGGCGATCAGGTCCGCCGCGTCCTCCAGCCCAATGGACACGCGAATCACGTCGTCGCCGGCACCGGCGGCGGCGCGTTGCTCGTCCGTCAACTGCCGGTGCGTGGTGGAGGCCGGGTGCAGGATCAGGCTGCGCGTGTCTCCGATGTTGGCCAAATGGCTGAAAACATTGACGGCCTCGACAACACGCACGCCGGCCTCGAAGCCCCCCCTCACCCCGAAGGTGAACACGGCCCCGGGGCCTTGGGGCAGATACTTGTCGGCCAGCGGCTTAAAGGGCGAGGCATCCAGCCCGGCATAGGAGACCCAGGCCACCTTGGGATGATCGGCCAGGTGTTCCGCCACGGCCCGGGCGTTGGCCACATGCTGGCGCATGCGCAAGGGCAGGGTCTCGATGCCCATGAGGGTGAGGAAGGCGTTCTGCGGGCTCAGTGTCGGCCCGAAGTCGCGCAGGGCCACCGCCCGGGCCTTGGTGGTGAAGGCGAAGTCGCCAAAGGTCTCGTAGAAGGTCAGGCCGTGATAGGCGGGCTCCGGCTTGGCCAGGGACGGGAACTTGCCGCTCCTGGCCCAGTCGAACCGCCCCGATTCGACGATCGCCCCGCCCAGGGCGTTGCCATGGCCCGACAGGAACTTGGTGGTCGAGTGGGTGACGATGTCGGCACCCCATTCAATGGGCCGGCACAGCGCCGGGGTGGCCATGGTGTTGTCGACAATCAATGGGATGCCGGCCTCCTGGGCGATGCGGGCGACCTTTTCCACGTCGACGATGATCCCGCCAGGGTTGGCCAGCACCTCCAGGAAGATGGCCTTGCACGTGTCGGTCATGGCCCGGCGGAAGTTGTCCGGGTCGGTGGGGTCGACGAAGTGGCAGGTCCAGCCCAGCTTCTTGAACGACAGTCCGAACTGGGTGATGGAGCCGCCATAGAGGTTGCGCGCCGCCAGGAACTCGTCGCCCGGTTCCAGCAAGGTAAAGAAGGTCAGGAACTGGGCGGCGTGCCCCGAGGCCGCGCAACACGCGGCGCGCCCCCCCTCCAGGTTGGCGATTCGCTCTTCCAGAACACAGACCGTGGGGTTGGACAACCGCGCGTAGACATGGCCGAAGTTGTGCAGGTTGAAGCGGCTGGCGGCCTGGTCCACGTCGTCGAACACATAGGACGTGGTCTGGAAGATGGGCGTGGC
>JANQGN010000239.1 GCA_028277295.1 Rhodospira sp. | reverse complement strand
GTGGACGGTCTGCACCGCGCCGGCGTGATCTCGTACGGGTTATCCTCCTACGGCTATGACGCCCGCGTGTCCGGAGAGTTCAAGGTGTTCACCAACGTCGATTCGGCGGTGGTGGACCCCAAGCATTTCTCGGACAAGAGCTTCGTGGACCGGGCCGTGGACACGCATGTCATCATCCCGCCCAACAGCTTCGCGCTGGCCCGCACGGTCGAATACTTCCGCATCCCGCGCGATGTCCTGGTCATCTGCCTGGGAAAGTCCACCTACGCCCGCTGTGGCATCATCGTCAACGTCACCCCCCTGGAACCGGAATGGGAAGGGCACGTGACGCTGGAGTTCTCCAACACAACCCCCCTGCCCGCCAAGGTCTATGCCAACGAGGGGGCCTGCCAGTTCATCTTCCTGCGTGGGGAGCCGACCTGCGCGGTCTCCTACCGTGACCGGCAGGGCAAGTATCAAGGACAGAAAGGTGTCACACTCCCCCGTCTCTGACCTTGTGTTGAGGGATCCCGCCGTCGCCGAAGCCCGCCACGCCATCGACCAGGACCCGACGCGACCCGCCAAAGGATACGCCGCCGCCATGGATCGGATTCGCATTCGTGGGGGACACCGCCTGGATGGAACAATCCCCATCGGCGGCGCCAAGAACGCCGCCTTGACGCTGATGCCGGCGGCGCTGCTGACCGACCAGCCGCTGACCCTGACCAACGTGCCACGGCTGGCGGACATCGACTCCATGATCGCCTTGCTCAGCCAGCTTGGGGTCGGGGTGAACGCTAACCTCGACGTCGCGGCGCCTGATCGGCGGCTGACGCTGCACGCCCGCGCCGTCGCCTGCGCGACCGCGCCCTATGACATCGTGCGCAAGATGCGCGCCTCGGTGCTGGTTCTGGGACCGCTGCTGGCCCGCCACGGCCACGCGCGGGTCTCTCAGCCGGGCGGATGCGCCATCGGCACCCGGCCGGTGGACCTCCATCTGAAGGCCATGGAGGCCCTGGGCGCGACCATCACCCTGGAGGGTGGTTACATCGAGGCCCGCGCCCCCTCGGGCGGCCTCAAGGGGGCCGATATCGTCTTTCCCACCGTCACGGTGGGCGGCACCGAGAACGCGCTCATGGCCGCCGTCCTGGCCGACGGCGAGACCCTGATCGAGAACGCCGCGCGCGAACCCGAGATCACGGACTTGGCCACCTGCCTGAATGCCATGGGGGCGCGCATCGAGGGGCTGGGCACCAACACCCTGCGGGTGCGTGGCGTGCCCAGGCTGCACGCGGCCACCCATGCCATCGTCGCCGACCGCATCGAGACGGGCACCTATGCCGTGGCGGCGGCCATCACCCGGGGCCGGCTGCATCTGCAGGGCACCCGGCGGGGCCTGTTCGAAGCGGTCATCGACCATCTGCAGGAGGCCGGGGTCGCGATCGCCAGCACCGAGACCGGCGTGCTGGTGGACGCCCGCGACCACGAACTGCGCGGCGTGGACGTGATGACCAAGCCCTATCCCGGCTTTCCCACCGACATGCAAGCGCAATGGATGGCGCTCATGAGCACCGCCTCCGGTGCCGCCATGATCACCGAGAGCATTTTCGAAAATCGCTTCATGCACGTCCCGGAACTGGCGCGCATGGGGGCCGACATCAACATCCATGGAGGCTCGGCCATCGTGCGCGGCCGGCGGCGCCTGTCGGGCGCCCAGGTGATGGCCACCGACCTGCGGGCCTCGGTCTGCCTGGTGCTGGCGGGCCTCGCGGCCGAGGGCGAGACCATCGTCAACCGGGTCTACCACCTGGACCGGGGCTATGAGACCGTCGAGGCCCGGCTCGCGGCCTGCGGCGCGGAGATCAACCGCCTGCGGGGCTAGGGCTCCGAACCCGGATGGACGATCGTTCATGAGTCTCGATCCGAGAGGGTCAGGACCATCGACGGAGATCCTTCGGTCGCTCCGCTTCCTCAGGATGAAGCCCTTAAAAAGTGAAAGTCCTCATCCTGAGCGTCCGCAGGACGCGAAGGACCTCCAACGGAGACGAGCACCCTGACGGATCTGTCATC
>JANQGN010000189.1 GCA_028277295.1 Rhodospira sp. | reverse complement strand
CATTCGCTCTGGGTCGCCCCTTCTTGAGACCCTGGGTCGCTTCGTCGCTTCGCTCCTCGCGACGACGGTGTGTGTCCGAGCGTTCACCCGATTACCCTGGTGCCCCGCCGGGTCGGCGGGGACCGCACCACCATCGCGCGCTCCCCCCTTTCGGTGCGGTGCCCAAGAGCGTATGTGTGGGAAGACTGGCCAACCAAGAGGGGCGCTGGCCATCCGTCAACAGGTCAGGAGACGTCCGCCATGGTGCGTTTGATGGTCAACGGATCCGCTCAGGAGGTGTCGGCGGACGAGGACACCCCCTTGCTCTGGGTGCTGCGGGACACACTGGGTTTGACCGGCACCAAGTATGGCTGTGGCCTGTCCCAATGCGGCGCGTGCACGGTGCATGTTGATGGCGAGGCGGTGCGCTCCTGCCAGACCTTCGCGGCGGATTTGGACGGGGCGGAGATCACCACCATCGAAGGCGTGACCGGGGCGGTGACCGACGCCGTGCGCGCCGCCTGGCTGGATCTCAACGTGGTCCAGTGTGGCTACTGTCAGTCGGGACAGATCATGCAGGCGATTGCCCTGCTGGCCCGGACGCCCCAGCCGACGGATGCGCAGATCGATGCGGCCATGACCGGAATCCTGTGTCGCTGTGCGACCTATGGTCGCGTTCGCGCCGCCATCCACGTCGCCGCCGACATGCTGGGGAGCTGAGAGCGATGACGCATCTGTTCGAACGCCTGTCCGCCGCCGCGCCCCTGGCATCGCCACCGGCCCAACATCGTCCGAGCCGGCGAGACCTTTTGCGCGTCATGGGTGGCGCGGGGGCTGGCCTGACCCTGGCCCTTGTGCTCCCTGGAGGGGCCGCGCCAGCGGAGGCCGCGACCGGAGGGCCCTTCGCGCCCAATGCCTTCCTGCGCATCGATCCCGACACCACGATCACGGTGATCATCAAGCACCTGGAGATGGGCCAGGGCGTGTACACCGGCCTCGCCACGCTGGTCGCCGAGGAACTCGACGCCGCGTGGTCCCAGGTCCGCGCCGAGCACGCGCCCGCCAATGCCGAGCTTTACAACAACCTGTTCTGGGGACCTGTCCAGGGCACGGGCGGCAGCAGCTCGCTCGCCAACGCGTTCCTGCAGATGCGCCGCGCCGGCGCGGTGGCGCGGGCCATGCTGCGGCAGGCGGCGGCCTCGGCCTGGGGCGTTCGCGTGGATACGGTTGGAACCGCAGAGGGACACCTGATCCATCCCGGAACCGGCGAGCGCATCCCTTATGGCGCCATGGCGGCGCGGGCCGCCGACGTGTCGCCACCTGATCCGGAGTCGGTTCCCCTGAAGGCCCCCGAGGACTTCACCCTGATCGGTCGCGCCGACTTGCGCCGCACGGATGCGTTGGAGAAGACCGACGGCCGGGCGATTTACGCCAGTGATGTGATGCTCAACGGCCTGCTGACCGCCGTGGTGCTGCGGCCACCCCGGTTCGGCGCCACCCTCAAGGCCCTGGATGCCAGCGCCGCCGAGGTCATGCCCGGCGTCAAGGCCGTGTTCCCCATCCCCCGGGGCGTGGCGGTGGTGGCGGATGGCTTCTGGCGGACGCAAAAGGCCCGGCAGGCGGTAATGGTCGAGTGGGATGAGACCAACGCCGTGCGCGTGGGGTCCAAGGCGCTATGGGGGCGGTATCGGGCCCTCGCGGAAACCCCGGGCCAAACGGTGCGCGACGATGGCGATATCCACGCGGCGCTGGCGACCGCCGCCTCCTCGGTGATCGAGGCCACCTACACCGTTCCCTACATGGCCCACACGCCCATGGAGCCACTGAGCGCCGTGGCGCTCAAGACCGCGGGTGGTATCGAGGTCCGCGCGGGATCCCAGATCCCGACCCTGGACGTGTTGGCCATCGCCGAGGCCGCCGGGCTGCGGCCGGATCAAGTCACCTTGCGGACCCTTTACGCCGGCGGTAGCTTCGGCCGCCGCGCCACGCCCGACAGTGACGTGGCCGCCGAGGTGGCCGCCATCGCCCGGGGGCTGTTCGACCGGGGGATTTCGGCGCCGGTCAAGCTGCTGTGGACCCGCGAGGACGACATCCGGGGCGGCCGCTACCGGCCCATGGCCCTGCACAGCCTGCGCGGCGCCCTGGACGAGTCCAGGCGGCCCCTGGCATGGCACCATCGCATGGTGACGCAGTCCATCCTCAAGGGGACGCCCTTCGAGTCGGTGCTTGTGAAGGATGGCATTGACCAGACGTCCGTCGAGGGCGCCGTCGACCTGCCTTATGCCATCCCCAACATGCTGGCCGACCTGCACGGACCTGACCCCGGCGTGCCGGTGCTGTGGTGGCGTTCTGTGGGGCATTCCCACACGGCCTTCGCTGTCGAATCGTTCGTCGACGAACTGGCGCATGCCGCCGGCGCCGATCCTCTGGCCTGGCGCATGGATCTCCTGGCCGATCATCCGCGTCTGCTCGGGGTTTTGATGCTGGCCGCCGACAGGGCCGGTTGGGGCGCGCCCCTGGAGACCGGGCGGGGGCGCGGCGTTGCGGTCCACAAGTCTTTCGGAAGCTACGTCGCCCACGTGGCCGAGGTGACGGTCTCGGGCACAACCATGACCGTGGACCGGCTGGTGTGCGCCGTGGACTGCGGCTTTCCGGTTAACCCGGACATGATCCGCGCCCAGATGGAGGGCGGGACCGGGTTCGGCTTGTCGGCGACCTTGCGCGGGCGTATCACGCTGGATGACACCGGGAAGGTGATGCAATCCAACTTCCACGATTTCGAGATCCTGCGCATGTCCGCGATGCCCCCCGTCGAGGTTCATATTGTCCCCTCGACCGAACCGCCCACCGGCGTCGGCGAACCCGGCGTCCCCACCGTGGCACCGGCCGTGGCAAACGCGATCTTCGCGGCCAGTGGACAACGGCTGCGCGATTTGCCCCTGAAGCTTGGGTGAGCGCACCGGTGCAGGCACAGACACGCGGATCCGGGGGGCGCGTGGCGATCTTGTTCGCCACCATGTTCACGGCCATTGGAGTCATGCTCCCCTTCTGGCCGGCCTGGCTGGAGGATCGCGGTCTGCTCGCCGTGGAAATCGGCTTTGTCATGGCCGCCTGCCAGTGGGCCAAGGTGCTGGTTCATCCGACGGTTGGCGCCTGGGTGGACCGCCATCATCGCCGTCGTGCCACCCTGATTGGCCTGGCCGTGGCAAGCTGGGTTGGCTTCGCCGCGATGATGCCCCTGTCCGGGTTCTGGCCTCTCCTGCTGATCAGCCTGCCGGCGTCGGCCTGCATGGCGGCGATGATGCCGCTGTCGGAAACCGTCGCCCTGTCGATCGCGCGGACCAGCAAGGGCGCCGACTATGGGCGCATGCGCCTGTGGGGATCGCTGACCTTCATGCTGGCCGCCGTGGGCAGCGGGGTGGCGCTGGAGATCTGGCCGGTGGCCCTGGTGTTTCCGGTCGCGGTTCTGGCGAGTCTCGCGGCGACGGTGTGGGCCACGGTCCGCTTGCCCGGGGATCACGCCATAGCACCATCGGCGCGCCGCGAGCGCACACCGAGCCAGGGCCTGGGCCGGTTGCTGGGCGACGGGCGTTTTCTGCTGTTCATTGGGTGCGCCGGCTTCGCCCAGGCGTCGCATGCCCCCTACTACGGCTTCTCGACCCTGCATTGGCGGGCCGCGGGCCTGTCGGAAACCACCATTGGCCTGCTGTGGGCGCTGGGCGTCCTGGTCGAGATCGGTCTGTTCGCCATCGGCGCCCGGGCGCTGGCCCGCCTGGGGGCCATGGGCCTGTTGCTGAGCGCCGGGCTGGGCGGCCTTCTGCGCTGGACCGTTCTTGCCTTGTCCACACATCCGGCGGCGCTGTTCGCGGTGCAGGGGCTGCATGCCCTCACCTTCGCCGCCGCCCATCTGGGGGCCATGCACTTCATTGCCCAGGCCATTCCCGCGAGCCATGCCGTGCGCGCGCAGGGCCTTTATTCCGCGCTGTCCATGGGCGCCTTGCTGGGCCTGGCGATGCTGATCTCGGGATGGCTGTATGCGCGTGTCGAGGGGCTGGCCTTTCTCCTCGCCACCGGCCTCAGCCTGGCATCCCTGGGGATGGGTGTGATCCTGTCCGGGCGCTGGCGCGGCGGTTCCCTCTGGGAGTCGGAGGCGAACGACATGGCCGTGGCGCGACCCTGATCCGGGAGGCGTCCGCGAGCGGTGGAAAAGCGTTTCCATCCCGGGCCGGGTGCTGTACGGTCCGCGCCTTCCCCCCCTCACCCGATCGTTTCGACCAGTTCCGGTGACCCGGCATGACGACCGATTCCGATTCCCCCCTGTCTGCTTCGCCCGCGTCCGCGCCCAAGGTGGGCATCATCATGGGCAGCCAGTCCGACTGGCCCATCATGCGTCACGCGGCCGAAACGCTGGCCGCCCTGGGCGTGCCCCATGAGGCGCGAATCGTCTCCGCCCATCGCACGCCGCGCCGGCTCTATGACTACGCCGGCTCGGCGCGGGATCGCGGCCTCATGGCGGTGATCGCCGGCGCCGGTGGCGCCGCCCACCTGCCCGGCATGTGCGCCTCCATGACGCCGCTGCCAGTCTTTGGCGTGCCCGTGGAAAGCAAGGCCCTGAAGGGCCTGGACAGCCTGTTATCCATCGTGCAGATGCCGGCCGGGGTGCCCGTGGGCACGCTGGCGATCGGGCGCGCGGGGGCCATCAACGCCGCCCTGCTGGCTGGCGCCGTGGTGGCGCTCTCCGACCCCGACGTGGCCAAGGCGCTGGATGCCTGGCGCGCGCGCCAGACCGCGTCCGTGGCAGAGGTGCCGGTGGATGATCCGGAGACACGAACGGCATGACCGTGATCGCCCCTGGTTCGACCATCGGGATTGTCGGTGGCGGGCAACTGGGTCGCATGTCGGCGCTGGCGGCGGCACGCCTGGGCTATGATTGCCACATCCTGACGCCCGAGAGCGACAGCCCGGCGGTCCGTGTCGCCGCTGGCGCCATCGTCGCCCCTTACGACGATCCGGCGGCGCTGGCCGCCTTCGCCGAGGCCGTGGACGTGGTGACGTTCGAGTTCGAGAACGTGCCCGCCCCCGCCGTCGCCTGGCTGGCCGAGCGCCGTCCGGTGCGGCCCGGCTGGCGCGTGCTGGAGACCACCCAGGACCGGATCCTCGAAAAGACGTTTCTCAACGGGGCCGGCATCGAGACCGCGCAGTGGCGGCCCGTGCGCGGCGCCGACGATCTGCGCGCCGCCCTGACCGACCTGGGGACGCCGGCGATCCTCAAGACCGCCCGCTTTGGCTATGACGGCAAGGGGCAGGTCCGCCTGACCCGTGACAGCGATCCCGCCGCCGCCTGGGATGCGCTCTGCACCGAAGCCGCTGTTCTGGAGGGCATGGTGGACTTCGCCACCGAGGCGGCGGTGATCGTCGCGCGTGGTCCCGACGGCGCCATGGCGGTCTACGATCCGGTGCGCACGGTGCACGCCAATCACATCCTGGATACGGTGGAGGCGCCGGCCCCCCTGCCCGTCTCCGTCCTGGATCAGGCCCGGACGCTGGCGCGGAGAGCGGCGGAGGCGCTGGACCTCGTGGGGCTGCTGGCGCTGGAGCTGTTCGTCACCCGCGATGGCCGCCTGCTGGCCAACGAGATGGCCCCCCGTCCCCACAACTCGGGCCACTGGACCCTGGACGGCTGCGTCACCGACCAGTTCGAACAGCTCATACGCGCCGTCTGTGGGCTGCCACTGGGGTCGGTGGCCCTGCATGGGCGGTCCGCGCGCATGAAGAACCTGCTCGGCGACGATGTGAACACCTGGGCGACGCTGCTGGCCGACCCGGCCGCCAAGCTTCACCTCTATGGCAAGCGCGAGGCCCGGGCCGGCCGCAAGATGGGTCATGTGACCTGGGTGGAGAGCTGAGCGGACCTGCCCCCGGCCGTCACCGCGCCCGGAACCGGGGGCGCGGCACCCGGCCCAGACCCTCGGCGAAGGATTGGAGTCCCCGGAGTGGATTTGGCACCCGGGACAGCCGCTCCTCAAACTCCCGCCGAGCCTTGATCAGGCGGGCAACGCCGGCCAGCCGCCGGTCGAGGAAGCCCCAGGTCTCGGTGTTGTCCTCGGACGAGTCGTCCAGCCAGTAGAGCATCGTCGCCGTGTATATGCCGGCGAGTTGCAAGCGTTTGGTGTAGAAATTGAAGTCTGTCGTGGTGTCGCCCACCGCCCACCAGATCGTGTCCACCGTGCGATAGGTACAGCGAAGCGAGGTGCGGGCGTTGCCCGGCAGCGACAGAAGGGCCACCCCGCGCCGCACGGCCTCGCGATCCATGTCCCAGCGCTGCAATCGAAGGCGGACGGCCAGGGCAACCTGTTCGTGCATACGCAGGTCGGTGGTGTCCGCGGCGGCCAGATCCGCTTCCATGCGCCGATCGGCCATGTCGCACCAATGGGCCACGGCTTGCACCGCGCCTTGCGTGAACGCGCGATCCGCCTGTTCGGCGTCGAAACCGGCGTCACGGGCGGCGGCGCGGAGGCTTTTCATGGTCCAGCCATCGAAGGCCACGTGCATGAGAGCCGCGTCCACCAGTGAATCCCGGATGCCGGTCATGGAGTCCAGCGGCGGCGTCCCCTGGGCGGCGTCTTCGATGATGATCTCGGTCTCCATGTCGCTCGAATCGCCCAGGCCCGGATCTCCGGCCGGCCCGAAACCAGGGCTGTCATGCGGGCTTTTACTGGTTCCGGACACGATCTCGTCGCCAGTCATGGGGTGCGCCTCCTCGTCTCGATGGGGGAGTCGCGGGACTCCCCGAACACTCTGCTTTGGGTACGGTTCCCGATCGCTCCCGGATGAGTCAATTCGGTTTGACGCTGGCCGGGGCTCCGAACTCGGATGGACGATCGTTTAAGAAGCACCTTCCGAGAGGAGTGGAGCACGCGATGGAGATCCTTCGGTCGTTTCACTCCCTCAGGATGAGGTTGTTTTAAATGGACAGCCCTCATCCTGAGCACCCAGAGGGTGCGAAGGATCTCCAGTGGAGACGAGCAACCTAACGGACCTGTCATCCGCGTGCGGAGCCCTGGACGCTGGCGACGGCGGCCAGACGCGCCCGCACCTCTTCCGCGAAGCCGAACGCCGCCATGTCGGTCATGCGTTGAGGGTAAAGGACTCCGTCGAGGTGATCGCATTCGTGTTGCAGAACGCGGGCATGGAATCCCTCGGCCACGCCCTCGACCGGCGATCCGTCGCCGGCCCGGCCGCGCCAGCGAATGCGCGTATGTCGGGGTACGCGTCCCATCAGGCCGGGCAGCGACAGGCAGGCTTCCCAGTCCTCCGCCATTGTGTCGTCGAGCGGTTCAAGCACCGGGTTGATCAGCGCACGCAAGGGGATGGCCTGACCCTCGTTGCGGGCAGCGGGAACCTGATAGAGCACGACCCGAAGGGGAACATGAACCTGCGGCGCCGCCAAACCAACCCCACCAATGTCGTCCAGTGTTTCCAGCATGTCCACCAGGAGACGCCGAATCACCGGCGCGGTCGGGTCGTCCACAGGTCGAGCCACGCTTGCGAGAACGGGGTGGCCCATGCGGGCAATCTTGAGAATCGACATAGCCTCTGACATATATGCGTGAGCCATCCGATGACAACGGCCCCATGATCACGGACAGGGCAACGGGGTCAGGTTAACAAGGGCGAGGGTCACGGGACTCCGATGGAGATCTTTCGCACCTTTCAGGTGCTCAGGATGAGGTTACTATATTTAAGATAACCTCATCTCAACACTCTACGGCGACGCGGAGCGTCGCCTGGGCGAGCCGAGGGACCTCCATCGTCTCGCGCTGCCCTGTCCGTTAACCTGGGCTCGTCGCCCTGTGATCACGGACGGCATGCGGGCGGATGTTCAGGTGGCGCCTACGGCGAGCCTTCACAACCGCGCCCGCCCGTGGTAGCGTCCTTGTCCTTAGAACGGCGTGGAAACACGCCGCATGTTTTGTTTTGTCCGCCGGAAGGCGGACATCGTGACTCCGTCTCTCGTTCACGGCCCCGGTCCGGGGCGCGAGGCTGTCGCATTGGACCCGATGCGGCACGTGTGGGGTCGTGATGACGGGCGCCGTCAAGCGTGCGGTGTCGGTTCATGGCACAGAACGCCGGACGGAGCGGTGTGTGGTGACAGGCCTATCGGGGGGCGGCCCCGTGGCTGACAGGAAGGAGGCATTACCCTGGTTCAGGTTCTCGTTCGCGACAATAATGTCGATCAGGCGCTGAAGGCTCTGAAAAAGAAGATGCAGCGCGAAGGTGTTTTTCGGGAAATGAAGCTGCGCCGCAACTTCGAGAAGCCCTCGGAAAAGCGCGCTCGTGAGAAAGCCGAGGCCGTTCGGCGTGCCCGCAAGCTGGAGCGCAAGCGTCTGGAGCGGGAAGGCTTCTAGGCAGCCGCCCTCGGCGCTATGCCCAGGCCCGTCGGTGCCGTGGTGCGGACCTGCGCCGTAGTTTGGCATGACCAGTCGGCGACACCACAGACCCACTCATCGACGACATTAAAGTCTGTTGCGCGCCCCAAGAGGCCGGCGCCGCGTCGGCCGTCAACCACCTGCCCCGTGGCCCTTTTCGCACAGTTCGCGCTCCGAGCCAGGGGCATGGGCCCGTTGTAATTGTATTGGTGCGACTCCGGCGGTCTGGCGCCCAGGCTGGAGGGGGGAGTCCGGTCCATGATGCACGGCGATCCCCTGGCATCCGTGGGCAGATCCTCCTCGCTCTCCCGTCCAGAGAGACCGTTGTCCGTGGGTGTGATGATCACCCTGGACAGGGGTGTCGACGCCGGCGGGCACGTGAAGTGTTGGGAGCGGTTCGCCGAGTCCGCCGCGACAATGGGCCCCGGGGCGTTGGATCTGACGATCTACACACTTGGGGCAAAGACTGACGAAGAGGTCCTCTCTCCCTGTGTTCGCTTTCGGGCTTTGCCGCCGCGGCTGAGCACGGCGTGGTTTCCCGTGCTGGCGCAAGACGCGGGTCATACGGATCTGGCGCCGTATCATCGGCGACTAGCCCGTTGCCTTGGCGCCCATGACGTCTTGCACACCACCGACTCGTTTGGTTTTTCCCGGACGGCCTTGCAAGTGTCGCGGCGCGACGGGCGGGCGCTCGTGGCCTCGATCCACACGGACCTACCAGCGTTCACGCGGGTCTATTCTCGCGAGATCCTTGCCAGGCTGGTCGGGGTTGGTCGCCTTGGGCGCTTGGTGCTGGACGATTGGGGGCTGCCTGACATGCTGGGGCGCGCCACTGAGCGGCAATTGGGTCGCCTGTTGCGGCACCATGACCGCGTCTTGGTGTCGAAAGCGGCTGACCGGGCCTTCGCCGCGGCCGTGGTAGGGACGGACAGGGTTTCCTGGTTGCGGCGCGGGATCGATCTTGACCGGTTTCACCCCCGCCACCGGAACCGGGCACGCCTGGCGGCGGAACTGGGGATTCCAGAAGACACGCCGCTGCTGCTCTTCGTGGGGCGGGCGGACGACTCCAAGCGGTTGATGACCCTGGGTCACGCCGCGAGGCGACTCCTGGACGAGGGCGCGCGCCTGCATGTGCTGGCCGTTGGCGAGGGAAAACGCCGCGCCGAGATGCAACACCTTCTCGGCGCCAGCGCCACCACGCCGGGCGCGCTCCCTCAGGACCGTCTGCCGGCCTTGTATGCCAGCGCGGACCTGTTCGTGTTCCCCTCGGAGAGCGAGGTTTCGCCCAATGTGGTGCTGGAAGCCCGCGCGAGCGGCCTGCCCGTGGTCCTGTCGGCCCGGGATGGCGGCGCCCGTTTCGTAGCCCGGTCAGGGGAGGACGGGATTCTGATCGACGAGTCGAGTCCGGACGCCTGGGCGGAAACCCTGAGGCCGCTGCTGAGCGATGCCAAGGCCCTTAAGGCCATGGGAGCCCGTGCCCGCGCCATGGTCGAGGCCACGGCGCCGACGTGGCGCGCGGTCCTTGAGCAGGACTTGCTGCCGGTGTGGCGTGCCGCCGCCTCAAGATCGGGGCGCTGACACATGGCACGCCCGCCCCTCCTCGGCCTGGTGCGCCGCCTTCTGCCGCTGTTGAAGGCGGCCTTGTCCCTTGGCCTGCTGGCCTTGATCCTGTCCGGCGTGGACCTGGCCGCCCTGTGGGCACGGCTTGACGCGGCCCTGCTGCCCGCCGCCATCGTTGCGCTGTTGCTGCTCCAGGGGCAGGCCGTCGGCGGTGCCCTGCGCTGGCGCCTGGTGCTGGCCGCGCATGACCGCCCCCTGCCCTTCCCCACGGCCTGGCGTAACGTGTTGCTTGGTCTTTTCGGCAATCAGGCGATGCCGTCCACCATCGGCGGTGACGCGCTGCGTCTTTGGAACGCGTGGCGCCTGGGGCTGCCGCTGGGCCTGGCGACCCGGTCGCTGGTGGTCGACAGGGTGTTCAGCTTTCTCGGCCTGATCCTGCTGTGCGCGGCCGGCCTGCCGGTCTTGACGGCGGCGGCGGACGACCCCTTGGTGGCGCGCGGCCTG
>JANQGN010000181.1 GCA_028277295.1 Rhodospira sp. | reverse complement strand
CGGGGGCACGATGCTCTCGCATGCGATGAGTCTTTTGCACTCCCAGACATCGATGCTCAAGATGGCCGCCGAGTCGGAACAGGCGGTGGCCAATCTGCTGGCCCAGGGCGCTGGCGAAGCCCAGACGCCGGGTCAGGCGGTGACGCCGGCCGCCGCCCCCGGAAAGGGCGGAACGGTGGACATTTCGGCCTGAGCGGGACTTGGCGGAACACAAGGACGCCCGCGCGGACTCGCCGACAGGATGTCAATCCGGCGATCGGGCCACGGTGCCGGTGTGTGCCCGAACGCGGGCGAGTCTTGACATGACATAAGCCCGGCAGAAGGACGGGAAGAGCCATGGCCGACATCCAGGGGGTGACGGGATCCACCATACGGGCGCCGCGGGCGTCGTCGGCGAGCGCCGCGATGATGGCCGTGGATGGGCGCGGCGGTCGAGCGGGCGGCGGTGTCGACGGCCCGCCATCGGCTGCTGTTCGCGGGGCGGAGGCACGGACGCCGCAGGTGATCCGATTTGAAGGGATGGTTCTGGACCCCAACGCCCCGCGTGGAACCTATCTCGACATCCTGGTATAATACTGCCCGACAAATCGGGACGTCTTGTTGTGGGCGTCCGGCGCGGCGGGTGTCCTTGGGCCTGGTGAGCCAGGACCCAGGAAGACCGGTCGTCTAGCCAATACGAGATAAGGGGCGGATCGCCTCTTCCAGCCCGGGTCAGACCAGCGGTGAGCGGACCGTCCCTTCCCAGAGCTTACTTTACCAGCGTGCCCGGCGGGGCGCGGGGGGAGGGGCCGACCAAGGTCATGGTCCCCGACGGTGATAACAGAGAGCGCCTTGTCTGCGCTGACTGCGGCTTCGTGCGCTACGAAAATCCGCGCGTCATTGTTGGCGCGGTGTGCGCGTGGCGGGACCGGATTCTGATGTGCCGGCGGGCCATCCCGCCGCGCGTTGGCATGTGGTGCCTGCCGTCCGGCTTCATGGAACTGGGCGAGAGCACGGAGGACGGGGCGCGCCGCGAGGTGTGGGAGGAAGCCCGCGCCACCGTCGACCTGGTGGATCTGCTGGCGATCTATAATCTGTCGCACATCAGCCAGGTGCACCTGATGTACCGGGCGCGCATGCGCTCACCGGACTGTGCGGCCGGCCCGGAAAGCCAGGAGGTCGCGTTGATGACCTGGGACGAGGTGCCCTGGGACGCACTGGCCTATCCCAATGTCGCCTGGGCGCTGCGGCAACACCGCGCCATGCGTGGTCGGGCCAACTTCGCACCGCTTGGCATTCCGGCTCAGGGCCCGGCCGACGAGGCGGCGGCCGGACGCTGACGGGTGGTCACGCCGGCGCCGGCTCTCGCCGGTCCGCCTTGGGTTCCCGCGCCGCGCGGAGCGGCAAGCGTACGCAGACCAAGGTGCCGGGGCCTCCGTCGGGGCGAGTCTCGATCCAGATGGTGCCCGCGTGCAGGTCACAGATTTTGCGGGCCACCGTCAGACCCATGCCATTGGCGGCGGCGTCGCCGGGGCGTGGATCCCGTGCGAAGGCCTCGAACACGCGCGCGCGCAGGGTTGGGTCGATGCCTCGACCGTTATCCAGAAAGCCAAGCACAACCGCGCCGGCCTCGTGCTCGACGCGCAGGGCGAGACTCGGCGCGTACCCCGGCCGGGTGTAGCGCAGGGCATTGTCGGTGAGCACCCGAAACAGCACGCCCAACAGCCCCGGGTCGCCAATCACGGTGGGTAGCGGGTCGGCCTCCAGGCGGGCGCCGCTGTCGTGGATGCGGGCTTCCAGGGAGTCGCGGGTATCGCGCCAGACGATCGCCAGCGGCGTTGGCTGGAAGTGTTGACGTTGACCCATCACGTCCACGAAGCCGCGCAAGGCGACCAGGCGTTCCTTCATGCGCAGTCCGGCGTTGCTGGCGTAGGTCATGAACTCGGCCACGTCCGTGGGGACGTTGTCACCCAGGCGCCGCTGAATGAGATCGAGGAAGCTGACCACCTCGCGCACCGGTTCTTGCAAGTCATGCGCCACGACGCGGCCGAAGCGCAGCAACTCGGCATCGGCCCTGGCGACGTCGCTCAGGGTCACGTCCAGGGCCGCCTGGAAGGCACGCCGTTCGGTCAAGTCGGTCAGGATGCAGTGGGTTTGCGTGACCGCGCCGGCCTCGTCCAGGCTGACCCGCCCCTCAACGGACATGCGCCGCACCCGGCCGGGGCCGGTGATCATGTCGAACTCGGCGCCATGCATGACCCGCTGCGCCTTGAACGCCGCGAATCGCTCGGGTAGCACGGCGCGACTGTCGTCGGTCAGGAAGTCCAGGATCGAGCGGCCGATGACCTGGTCTCTCCGGTATCCCATCTGGTCGAGCCAGGCTTGGTTGACCTCGATGACATAGCCGTCCGGATCCAGGGACTGGTACCCCACCGGCAGATTCTCGTAGAGCACCCGGAATCGCTGTTCGCTCTCCATCAGGGCCAGGCGCGCGCGTTCCTGTTCGGTGATGTCCCGCACCGCGACGACGGCGCCGATCAATCGCCCGCGATCGTCGGTCAGCGGCTCGCCGGCGAGATCCACCAGCATCGGCGTGCCGTCCTTGCGGAACAGGGTTTCGCGCGCGCGCCGGAACCGTGTGCCCCGGGCGATATGGCCGTGGACGGGGCAGTCCTCCCGAGGGTAGGGAGAGCCGTCGGCGCGGTGGTGGTGGATGAGGGCGTGCATGTTGGCGCCCAACAGGGTCTCGGGTCCATCGTGACCGAGCATCGCGGCCAGGGCCGGATTCGCAAAGGTGCACAGCCCGTTCAGGTCGACGCTGTAGAGACCTTCGCCCGCGCAGGCCAACAGCCGCCGGGCCTGGTTTCCCTCGGACCAGCCGCGCCGGAGGATCCGTTGGACGCCGACGAACAGAACCGCGCCCGTGATCAGAACGAACCCCCAGCCCTTGAGGATGGAGAAGAAGGCGTGATTGGCGGCCGACAAGTCCAGGGCCTTTAGCACCAGGTCGGACAGCAGGATCCACAGCGCCGCCAGACCTATGTACAGGGCGGCCAGGAGGGCGGCACGACGGCTGGTGACGGACGTCAACACGGCGATGGTCCGGGATAGAGCAAATCCCGGGCGATCCGCACCGGATCGCGACGACGATTTGCTTCAGTATCAGAACACGAGGGTGTTTTCAGTGAGTCAGGTGTCGCCGAAAACGCCTTCGGTGCGCGGGCGTCCGGGCACGATAAAAAGGGTCACCGCGCCGGTCCGGAAGCAGCACGCTCGAGTCTTGGAACAACCATAGCCGAATTGTGTGGCGACGCCCAGGATACCGAGTAAAAGGAGGTGGCGGTGGAGGCTGATCAACACACCATGGCCAATGGTTATCCGTCGCGATTTTTTCACGTCATGAGAACTGTTCGGATAAGAATCAATTTTATATTGATATTGTCATCCTTAAGGCGATGAGTTAGTTGATCGTCCCTCCATGGGAGAGCGGGCGGGGACCGTGTGACGGATCCATCGCCCGCCTCAAGCGACGACCGGACGACGCCAGCGGTCACCGTCAGATCGACTCCGATCGGCACCCATGCGTTCGTGTTGGTCGGCAACGCCTAAAAGGGGCGCGGGCGTCGATCTTTCTTTCTCCGAGGTAGCAATCCCGAGAACAACAGTGGGGCGTCCTGCCCGGATGGGCGGGTATCGCGTGCATAACCTTACGGCCCTTGCGGTAAATCAATGCATTTTAATTTGACCAATTATAAAAAAAGGGCCTGGGCCGCTTGGAGGCCCCATCGGCGAGCGGCCGCACCTGAGTCCCCGTTCCCCTGTCCCCGCGTCCTGGAACCGCGACCGTCGCCGTCCCGATTTCGTATGAGGACCCACCATGAGACACGTATTGACGATCGCCGTCGCGGTTAGCCTCCCGGCCTTGCTGCCGGTCGGCGCCCAGGCCGAGGCCATCGATGACGCCGCCTTGATGGAGGAGGCGCGGTTCCTGTTCGAGCCCATCCCGCATCGCGTGCCCAAGGTCAACGACAACGCGGTGACCAAGGAGAAGATCGACCTGGGCCGCATGCTGTTCTTTGATCCGCGCCTCTCGGCCAGTCACCTGCTGTCCTGCAACACCTGCCACAACCTGGCCATGGGCGGCGACGACAACCTGGAGACCTCCATCGGTCACGGTTGGCAGGCCGGCCCGCGCAACGCTCCGACCGTCTACAACGCGGTGTTCAACATTGCCCAGTTCTGGGACGGCCGCGCCGCCGACCTGAAGGAGCAGGCCAAGGGACCGATCCAGGCGGGGGTGGAAATGAACAACCAGCCGGCGATGGTGGTGGCGACGCTGTCCTCGATACCGGCCTATGTGGATCATTTCACCACCGCTTTCCCCAACGAGGCCGATCCGGTCACCTTCGACAATGTCGCGCGCGCCATCGAGGCGTTCGAGGCCACGCTGATCACGCCCGCCTCGCCCTTCGACCAGTATCTGGAGGGCAATGTCAACGCCTTGACCGAGCAGGAGAAGCGCGGTCTGCAAACGTTCATCAACACCGGCTGCGTCGCCTGCCACGCCGGCGTCAACATCGGCGGACAGGGCTACCATCCGTTTGGGGTCATGGAGAAACCCGGCGCCGATATCCTGCCGCCCGAGGACAAGGGACGCTTCGCGGTCACCGAGACGGCGACCGATGAGTACGTGTTCCGCTCGCCCACCTTGCGCAACGTGGCCCTGACGGAGCCGTACTTCCATGCCGGCGGCGTCTGGGACCTCAGGCAGGCGGTGGCCGTCATGGGGGTGGCTCAGCTTGGCGAGGACCTGAACGAGCAGCAGGTGGACGACATCGTCGCCTTCCTGCACACCCTGACCGGCGAGATGCCCCAGGTGATGGTGCCCCAGTTGCCGGCCAGCACCGCCGACACCCCGCGCCCGACACCGATGCGGTAGGGGGCCGTACGCGAATTTTTGCTTCCCCGTCATTGCGAGGAGCGTGAGCTCCGAAGTAATCCAGGGCAAAGCGCGGTGATTTACACTCTGGATTGCTTTGCCCGCATCAAGAGATGCGGGCTCGCCATGACGCGGCCTTGCGTCGAGAAGGCTGCAGGGCTCCGAACTCGGATGACAGATCCGTTAAGTTGCTCATTTCCGTTGGAGATCCTTCGCACCCTCTGGGTGCTCAGGATGAGGATCGTCCATTTAAAACAACCTCATCCTGAGGGCGTGAAACGACCGAAGGATCTCCATCGAGTGCTCCGGTCCTCTCCGAAGGCGCTTCTTAAACGATCGTCCATCCGAGTTCGGAGCCCTGGACTGGTGAGGCAGCCGCGCCGATCATCCGGGAACGATACGGCCGCATATCCCATCGGCTGGCGGCATCCGGCTCGGATGATCGGGCGGTAACGCCGGCGATCCCTCCTCGGAGGACATGGCGCTGTCGGCGTGACCGACCGGCGGCGGCTCCACCAGCGGCTCCACCGGAGGGGACGACGCCCCAGCATCCGTCTTGGCGGGCTTGCTCTTTGGCCGCGTCCCGGGCGACGCGGACCTCTCCCGCTCCGCCGGCGCGATCGGCAGGAAGACGTTGAACGTACTGCCCTCCCCCAGCACGCTCTCGGGCACCAGAATGCCGCGATGCCGGGTCAGCACATGCTTGGCGATGGCCAGCCCCAGACCCGTCCCGCCCATCTGCCGGGACCGCGCGCGGTCGACCCGATAGAAGCGCTCGGTCAGGCGCGGCAGATGCTCGCGGGCGATGCCCTCGCCCTGATCGCGCACGGCCACGTGAAGGCAGGGTCCCCTGCGCGGCCCAGGCATGGACGCCGGCCCATGGGCGACCACACCCCCCGTCACGGTGACCGGCGTTCCGGCGCGTCCGTACTTGATGGCGTTGTCCAACAGGTTCTGGAACACCTGGCTCACCTGATCCGCGTCCCCCAGAACCGGGGGCAGGTTGGTGTCCAGGTCCACCACGACCGAACACCCCTTGGCCTGGGCCTTCAGTTCAAGCGCATTGGCGATGCGTTTGACCAGGTCCGGGACGGACACCAGGTCGGTGGGCGGGGAGTGCTCGTTCATCTCGATCCGTGAGAGAGACAGCAGATCCTCGACCAGGCGCTGCATGCGCTGGCCCTGCTCCAGCATCACCGGCAGGAAGCGTTCGCGCGCCTCGGCATCATCGCGAGCCGAGCCCATAAGGGTTTCGACGAATCCCACCAGGCTGGACAGCGGTGTGCGCAGTTCGTGGCTGGCATTGGCCACGAAGTCGGCGCGCATGCGCTCCATGCGCACCAGCTTGGTGACGTCGTGAAGCGTCAACAGGACCTCGGCGCCATCGCTGTCCCGTTGGGACAGGGGCGCGACCCGCACCTCGCACTCCCGCTCGATGGCGCCTGGCAAGGTGATCTGCACCATGCGGCCCGCCCCCCCCGCGAGCACCCGCTCGACGGCCTCCAGCACCGATGGCTCGCGCATCACCGCCGTGAGCGGACGCCCCGAGCCATCCCGCCCGAACAAGGTGCGCGCGGCGGCATTGACCCGGGTCACCGTGCCGCCATTGTCGATGAGCAAAATGGGGTCGGTCAGCGCGTCGACGACCAGCGCATTGGACTCTGCCCGCGCCGTCAGGTCGGACAGGCGGTGCTCAAGGGCGCGGCGCAAGTCCTGCACGGCACCCATTTGGGAGCGCGCGATAGAGGAATATACGATCTCGGGCGTTCCCGGCGGCCGGCCCTGGTTGTCGGCCATTTCCCGGGTGGCCCGCTCGACCGTCGCCAAATCCAGCAGATGGGGGCGCAGCAGAGCCGCCGTGCCCACCACCATCGCCAGGCCCGCCAGCAGCGCGGGCCCCACCGACAACGCGCCCATGACGACAAGACCGCTCACCACCGCAAGGGGCGGAGCGGCAACGGCCAAGGCGGCCCGCACCACGCGTCCGCTGCGAAGCTTGATGCGGGTGCGGCCGGCTCGGGCCATGGAAACCTCTCCTTGTCGCAAGCGCCGGCACCGCCGCTACCTGGAGTCGCCCGCCGACGGTCGCGATCCGGTCCGGATCGCGCGGGACATACTCTAGGTTCGCAGGGCCTCGTGCGCCGCCATGACCGCCATGTGAACCATGTCAGAGACCGTGGCGTCCATGGCCGTCATTTGCACCGGACGGGACAGCCCTAACAGCATAGGACCAATGACTGTTCCGCCACCGAGTTTTTGGAGAAGTTTGTATGAAATGTTGGCCGAATGCAGACCCGGCATGATCAGAACGTTGGCCGGCCCAGACAACCGCTGGAAGGGATAGACCTGTAACAACTCTGGGTCCAGGGCCACGTGGGCGCCCATTTCGCCCTCGTACTCGAAGTCGGGATGCTCCCGGTCCAGGATCTCGATCGCCTCGCGCACGACCGCGGGGGTTTTGCCGGTCGGCGCGCCGAAGGTGGAGTACGCCAGCAAGGCAACCCGGGGTTCATGCCCCAACTGCCGCGCCTTGCGCGCCGCCTGGCGGGCGATGGTGGCCATGTCGCGGGCCGATGGGGCCTCGTGAACCGTCGTGTCGGCGATGAACACGGTCCGCCCTCGGGCCACAACCATGGTCAGGCCCATGAGCTGCTCGTCCGGCCTGGGATCGATGCACATGCGGATCTGGTCCAGCACGTGGTGCTGGTGACGCGTCAGCCCCGTGACCATGGCATCGGCATCACCCATGGCCACCATGCAGGCGCCAAATACATTGCGGTCCTGGTTCACCCAGCGCTGGACATCCCGATACAGGGCGCCTTGACGGCACACCCGATTGTACAAGTATTCCGTGTAACTTTGGTTATGAATGGACACACGCGCGTTGTAGATCTCGATGCCCTCCAGACTGCCCAGGCCCATGGACTGCGTCACCCGCTCGATGCGGTCCTCGCGGCCCACCAGGATCGGCGTGCCATAGCCGCCATTGCGGAAGGCGATGGCGGCGCGCACCGACTTCTCTTCCTCGCCTTCGGCAAAGACAAGACGCTTGGGCTGACTGGCCACGGCGGCGTGGATGGAATGGAGCGTCGACGCGGTGGGATCCAGGCGCGCCGAGAGCTGCTGTCGATAGGCGCCCATGTCCACGATGGGCATCGTCGCCACACCCGTATTCATGGCCGCCATCGCCACCGCCGGGGGAATGGCGTAGATCAACCTTGGGTCGAACGGCACGGGAATAATGTACTCGGGTCCGTAGCGCAACCGCCGGCCGGCATAGGCGCGGTCCACCTCGTCGGGCACGTCCTCGCGCGCCAATTGGGCGACGGCCCGCGCGGCG
>JANQGN010000154.1 GCA_028277295.1 Rhodospira sp. | reverse complement strand
GCGCGTCAGGCTGCTGTTCAGGGTGGCGTTTTCCCCTTCGATGGCCACCACCACCGTCAGGATATCGCCCACCTCGCTGGCCCGCTGGTCCTTGAAGAAGGCCCGTGCCCCGGGCCGCCACAGGCTGTTGGGATTGGGGGTGGCCACCTCGGGCACCGGCATGGGCATGCTGACCGGTTTGTAGTCGCGCCGCAGGGTGGGGTTCTCCACCTCGCTCATGGACGGGTCGCCGCCTACCTCCGCAAGCCGCTGCAAGGTGTTACAGCCGCTCAGTCCGCCTGTCAGCAGGCCGGCCACGACCAGCGCCGCCATGCCGCGCGACCAGGGGCCGCCCGCGGAGAACCGGTGTGTCTTGGCAGGGGTGGACATCGTTTGTCTCCCGGGCACCCGGTGCCCTGTCGCCGCGGCCGCGCCCGCCTTCGCGGGCGCCGCCGCCGTCATCGTCATCGCGCGGCGGCCAGCAACTCGGGGCGCACGGTCACCGTGTTGCGCCCCTGGACCACCGCCAGAAGCTCCTTGTCCGAGGCCAGGTTAGCGACCCGCACGGTCTGGCCCAGGGCTCCGTTCTCCAACGCCCGGCCGCGCGCCGTCACCGTCATGAACGGTGTCTCGACGACCATGGTGATCAGGTCGTTGCGCTCCACCAGGTCGGGCAGCCGAACCTGGTTGGCGCGCACTGGCCGCCCGGCCTGGATGCCATTGCGGGCCATGTGGTCGATCAGGTCGGCGGGGTCGAGGATGATGTCCGGGCGCAGGTCGGTGTCGCGCACCTCTTCCCAGCGCAGATCATCCTCGGTGATGATCATCTCGCGGCGCATGGGCCGCGCCAGCACCGGCACCTCGACGGCCACATGCACGGACCCGGTCAGCCGCACGGAGCGGGCGTCGGGGGCGTTGGCGGGGATCTCCAGCAGGGCGTTGAAGCGGCGGGTGCGGTCGTCGTAATACAGGTCCCGGACCCGAACCCGCGCGGCCTCCGGCGTGCCCACCATGGCGCGCACATTCAGGGCGTTCAGGGTGATCGTGCCACCCGGCGGCATGCCCGTTTCCAGCAAGCGCTGGCGCAGCGCCGCCAGCACCTCGGGGCGCCCCACCTCATAGCCGCGCCGGCTCACCTCGGCCTGCACGAAGCGGCTGACGGGCGTCCAGTCAACGCCATACTCGGTGGCCAAGGCGCTGAGGTACGTGGCGTCCAGCACCAGCCGTTCGCCCGGGTTCGGCGCATGCGCCACGGGTACGCGCGCCGCTTCCGGCGGCAGACCGCCGAACACGTCGCCCAACAGGATGACGGGGCGCTCGATCTCCGTTTCCGGACGCAGGCTGGCCCGCAGACCGGCGGCGCGCGCGCCGCCGGCGATCTCTGGCGGGGGCTCCGGTGGCGCCAGTGCCTCGCGGCGGGTGGCGGCGTCCACCAGGGCCTCGGCCAGGGCGACGATGTCCGGGCCATTCCCCTGGGCTCCGTGGGCGGTTCCGCCAGGGGCGCGCGCGGCGGGTCCGGCGCCGACCGTCGCCGTCTCGGCCACCGGCAGGATGACCTCGGCGGCCTGGACCGGCGCGCTCGCCGACAGCACACCGGCCGCGATCAGGGCGGCGGCGCGGAGCGTGGGGATGAACGGCGCTCGAGTCATCTGGGGGTCCTCCCGCCGGGCGCGATCGCCCGGCCGGCGCGGGGGTGGTGCCTTACTTCATGCGCGAGACGGTGGACATCATTTCATCGGACGTGGTGATGACCTTGGAGTTCATCTCGTAGGCGCGCTGGGCGCTGATCAGCTCGGTGATCTCGGCCACCACGTTGACGTTGGACGACTCAAGGAACCCTTGCAGCACGGTCCCATAGCCGGGCTGGCCCGGATTGTTGGCCGTCGCGTTGCCCGATGCCTCGGTCTCGGTGAACAGGTTGTCGCCCATGGGGTTGAGGCCGGCCTCGTTGGGGAAGATGGCCAACTGGATCTGACCGGCGTTCTGCAAGGCGTTCTGGCCGTCCAGTTTGTAGAGCACCTCGCCCGACTTGTTGACGGTGATGCTCACGGCCTCGTTGGGAATGGCCTGAATGCCCTGGACCTTGTAGCCGTCGTGGGTGACCACCTCGCCGTCGGGGCTGAGCTGGAACGAGCCATCGCGGGTATAGCCGGTCTCGCCCGAGGGCAGGTCGATCTGGAAATAACCCTTGCCCTCGATCGCCAGATCCAGGCTGTTGTTGGTGGACACCATGCTGCCCTGTTCGGTGATGCGGTAGACGGCGGCTGTCTTCACGCCCAGGCCAAGCTGCACGCCGGCGGGCACGATGTCGCCGGAATCGGAGGAGGTGGAGCCGGCGCGTCGCAGGGTCTGATACAGGAGGTCATGAAACTCGGTGCGGCGGCGCGTATAGGCCGTCGTGTTCATGTTGGCGATGTTGTTGGAGACGACCTCCACGTTCTGCTGTTGGGCCAGCATCCCCGTGGCGCCGATGTTGAGCGAGCGCATCGTCTCTCCTCCACCCCTTTTCCCTGGGTCTCTTTTACGACTGGTTCACGCCGGACA
>JANQGN010000104.1 GCA_028277295.1 Rhodospira sp. | reverse complement strand
GGTGCCGGGCACCACCAGGCCGGACCCGAAGCCCATGTAGTTGGACTGGATGAACGAGACCATCATGCCGTCGGCATCGGCGGCGGTCACATACACCGTACCGCCCCGGGACGGCATGCCCGCCGCCGGGTCACCGGCATGATTAAGGTCGATCTCCCGGGCACGCTCGAACAGATAGCCGGCATCCAGAAGAGCCGTCGGCGGCAGGTCCATGGCCGCCGGGTCGGCGATATGGCGATGGGCATCGGCCAGGGCCAGCTTCATGGCCTCAATTTGCAGGTGCAGCGCGTCGGCGCTGTCCGGCGGGTGATCGGCAACGCCGGTCTGACCCAGGATACCCAGGGCGATGAGCGCCGCCAGCCCCTGGCCATTGGGTGGGATCTCGTGCAGGTCCGTCCCCGCGAAGCGCTGCGAGAGCGTCCCGACCGCGTCACACCGATGGGCGTCGAGGTCGGCCTCGGTGAGCGCGCCCCCCAGGGAGGCGGAAAAAGCGGCGATGCGCCGGGCCAGGTCGCCGCGATAAAAACTCTCGCCGCGCGTGTCGGCGATGCTCTCCAGGCTCTCGGCCAGGGCCGGATGGCGGAAGACCTCGCCCGCGCGCGGCGCGCGGCCCCCTGGCAGGAACGCGTCCGCGAAACCCGGCTGGGCGTGATGCCGCAGGGCGCCTCGCGCCCAGCCCCCGGCGATGGTGGGGGACACCGGGAAGCCCTCGCGGGCATAGGCGATGGCCGGGGCGGCCACGGTGGCCAGGGGTAGGCGGCCGAAGCGCTCGGCCAGCGCCGCCCAGGCGGACACGGCGCCAGGGACCGTCACCGCGTCGATGCCCTGGGTGGGCATGGCGTCGCGGTCCCGGAAGCGGTCCGGCGTCCACCCGGCCGGCGATCGCCCGGAGGCGTTCAGGCCATGCAGCGCGGCCCCATCCCAGACGATGGCGAAGGCGTCGCTGCCCAGGCCGCAGCCGGTGGGCTCGACCACCACCAGCGCCATGGCGGCGGCCAGCGCCGCGTCGACGGCATTGCCACCCTGGAGCAGCATGCGCAGCCCCGCCTGCGCAGCCAGCGGCTGCGAGGTGGCCACCATGTTGCGCGCCAGGACCGGCGCGCGCCACGTGAGGTAGGGCGACAGGGCGGTGGACGGCGGCGCGGGCTGGCGGGGAAGGGGCATGGGGCGATCGGCTCCGGTCAACGGCACGCGCGACCCGTTATGTCGCGGCGGCGTTCTGGCGCGTCCGCCGCTTCCGCCGCCAGGTCAGCCCCACCAGCAGCGCCAGCAGGGCCAGTCCCGACAGATGCATGGCCAGGGCGCCATGGGGCCACAGCAGCAAGGCCGCCGCCATGCCGGCGCCCACGCGCTCGTACCAGCGCATGGGGCTTTCCAGGCACCCCTGGAACAGCCCCGCGAAGGCATAGACACCGAAGCAGGCGAAGACGAACACCTCAGCCTGCTCCGGCCACGATCCGGTGACCAGCGGCGTATAGGCGAACAACACGGGGACGATATACAAGCCCTTGGCGATTTTCCAGGCCGACAGCCCGGTGGGCATGGGCCGGGTGCCGGCGATGGCGCCGGCGGCGAAGGCGGTCAGGCAGACCGGTGGGGTGACGTTGGAATCCTGGGACAGCCAGAAGATGATGAGATGGGCGCCCAGCAGCGTCATGGAGATCGTCACCGGATCCACGAACTGATCGACCAGGCCGGCGGTGAAGTCACCCGGCAGCGCCGAGACCTGCGCCCAGACGGCCTCGGCCTGGGCCAGCGGCATGGGCTCGCCCAGCGCGGCCCCCAGGTCGGGCAGCAGCGCGCCCAGGGTCAGGGCCAGGGTTTCCGGAACCGCGCCATCGGCCAGGGCCTGGACGACGTGGTTTTCCAGCATCAATGCGTTGAGCGCCGGCGCCGACAGGGGCGCAAGCACCGCATAGGCGGCCGTCACCGGCAGGCCCATGCCCAGCACCAGCGAGGCGAGGGCCACCAGGATCAGCAGCACCCACAACTGCCCGCCGGCCCAGGACCCAATCATCTGGCTGAAGGTGTTGCCGATGCCGGTGGTGGCGATCACGGCCACCACCACGCCCACGGCCACCAGCAGGATAGCCATGGTGGCGGCGATGCGCGCGCCCTCGGCCAGGGCTTCCAGCACCGCGCGCGGTCCCATGGGCGCCTTGGACAGCCAGGAGGCCACCACCACCGCCACCATGGAAATCCCGGCGGCGTAGGTGGGGGTGAACCCCTGGATCAGCAGCCCCACCAGCACGGCGATGGGCAACAGGAAGTGCCAGCCCTCGCGCATCACCTGACCGAAGCGCTTGCCGTCCTTCGGGGCCTCCGCCGTCAGGCCCAGGCGGATGGCCTCCACCCGCACGAAAGCGCCCACGGACAGGAAGTAGATCAGCGCCGGCAGCACTGACAGCGCCACGATCTCCACGTAGGGCACCAGGGTGTAGTTGGCCATGATGAAGGCCCCGGCGCCCATGATCGGCGGCATGATCTGCCCGCCCGTGGAGGCGGCCGCCTCCACCCCGGCGGCGAAGCGCGGCCGGTAGCCGGCGCGCTTCATCAGCGGAATGGTGATGATGCCGGTTGACATCGTGTTCGCCACCGCCGAGCCGGAAATGGAGCCCATCAGCCCGGAGCCGAACACCGCCACCAGACCCGGGCCGCCCGCGAAGCGGCCGGCCGCGCAGCGGGCCAGGTCGATGATGAAATCCCCAGCACCCGACCGCACGAGGAAGGCGCCGAACAGAATGAACATGGTCACGTAGGAATAAGAGATGCGCGCGATGGGACCAAACAGACCGTCCCCGGTCAGGTAGGCGCGCATCATCATCACCTCGCCCGACAGCCCGGCGAAGTGGAACACACCCGAGACCCAGGGTCCCCAGAGCGTCGCGTAGGTCATCGAGATGAGGATCAGCACCGGGATCAGCCAGCCCGACGAGCGGCGCGCGAACTCCATGGCCAGTCCCAGCGCCAGCAGGGACATGGCCCAGTCCCAGCCGTTGAAGGTCATGCCACGGGCGTAGAAGGCGTCCTCGTACAGGAACAGGTAACCGACGGTGACCAGACACAGCAGGCCCAGGACAACATCGATCGCCAGGATCCAGCGGCGCGCCGCGCGGCCGGCCACCGGCCTGAGCGGGTAGAGCAGCGCGCACAACAGACCGAACAGGCCGAAGTGCAGCGCCGCCACCCGCAGTTCCGACATGGTGCCGAGGGTGTTGAGGTAGATGTGGACAACGGCGGTGACAACGCCGATCCAGAACACGACGGGGCGCAAGGACCCCGTCAGCGGCCGCGAGACCGTGGACACCTCGCCGACATCCGTCTCGTGATCGGGCCCCTGTCCAGGACCATGGCCGGGGAGGGCATCCCCCGAGGTGGCGTCGGTTCGGTCTGTCTCGCGCATGGCGGCTCCGGTGACCAGGAAGCGGGCCGTGGCCTCAGGTCACGGCGAGAAGAGTCCACCCTGGAGGGCGATCCGATTCACTTTCTTCCGTTTGTCCTGCGTGAACTTTTACTTTCTCGTCATTGCGAGAAGCGAAGCGACGAAGCAATCCAGAGCAACATACATCGTCTTCCGCCCTGGATTGCTTCACCCGCATCAAACGATGCGGGCTCGCAATGACGTGGCTTTGCGTTTAGAAGGCTGTTGTCTGGATCAGGGCACCAGGCACCCCGGCGCGGATCTCCATGCCGCGCCCGGGCCTACTCCGCAATCAGGCGGTCGGGGATGGTGATGCCCTGCTCCTGGTAGAATCGCGCGGCCCCGGGGTGCAGCGGCGCGGGCAGGCCGGCGATCGCCTTGTCCAGTGCCATGGCCTTGGTCGCCGGGTGAATGTTGTTCAGAAACGGCAGGTTCTCGTAGATGGTCTTGGTGATCATGTAGACCGCCTCCTCGTCCACGCCGGCATGCACCGCCAGCACGTTGGGCTGAGCGATGGTGTTGATCGGCTTGGCCTGATCCGGGTAGGTGCCGGCCGGGATCATGAAGCGGGTCCACAGATCGCCATCGCCATTGGCCTGGGCTATCTGGTCTTCGGTGAAGTCCAGGATCACCAGGTCCGCCCCGGCCCCGGCGAACGCCTGGGTGACCGCGCCCACCGGCGGGCCGGCGGGGATGTTGAAGCCGTCGACGGTGCCGTTGACGAACGCCTCGGCGCTGGGGCCATAGCCCAGGTAGGCGACATCAAAGGTCGCGTCCACGTCGACGCCCAGGTTACCGAGGATGGTGCGCCCTGAACCCTCGGTCCCCGAGTTCTTCTTGCCGATGGAGAAGCTTCGGCCCTCCAGGTTGGCGATGTCGGCGATGGTGCCGGTGGTGGCGTGGTCGGCGCGAATGCCAAAATGCTCCACGTTCTGCCACAGCATGGTGACCGTGCGCAGCCAGTCCTGCTTGCCTTCGTTGGCCACGGCGCCGGTGCCGGTCCAGGCCCACTGGCCGTAGAGGCCCTGGAGGATGGCGAACTGCGCCTGGTCCTCGCGCAGCAGCTTGACGTTCTCCCCCGAGCCGGCCGAGGTGATGGCCGACATGGAGATCCTGGTCTTGGGCTCCAGCCTCACCTTGGTCAGGGTGGCCAGGGCCACGCCCACAGGGTAGTAGGTGCCGCCGGTGGTGGCGGTGGCCAGGATGTAGCTGCGGGCGTCGTCCTGCGCATGGGCGGCGCCGGGCGCGACGCTCAGGCCCAGCGCGATGAGGGCGGCGGCGCCGAGGGTGGCGAGACGGCGGGTAATGACGGTTTCCATGAACTCTGCGCTCCCTGTCTGAACGACCTTGCCTCCGGTCGCTGTGTCGCGCCTGTCTGGGCCGCCCCCTTTGCCAGTGGCGCGGTCCTGGCTCCCTCGACCGGACATCGACGGCTGGCCCGCCCCTCCCCCGGCATGCCGGGCAGGCAAGGCAGGATGCCGCCGTTCTTCCGGATGATATGGCCTTCACTATGGTTGTATCGAGGAAAAAGGTCGAGACGCCGGGTCGTGTCGGAGGGTCCCGTCACCGTGGCGACCACACCGGGCCGTCCCCATATCGGGATTGTCGCGCCGCCCTCCACCAAGGAAGGTCCCATGCCCCGATTCGGCCGCCCGCTGGCCCCGTTCTCCCTCGTCGTCCTTCTGTCTCTCGCCATCATGTCGCCCACTCCCGCCGCCGCCCGGTCCGCCGATCCCACCGCCCCGCCCTGGGGCGCGGCGTGGGAGACGACGGTGCGTGCCGATCATCCCGGCGTGGGCACGCTGCGGGCCTTGCCCTCCGGCACCGCGCTGACGCCCGCCGAGGCCGCCGCGACCCTGGTCAAGGCCGACCTGGTGCTGCTGGGTG
This sequence comes from Rhodospira sp., assembly GCA_028277295.1. Lineage (GTDB taxonomy): Bacteria > Pseudomonadota > Alphaproteobacteria > Rhodospirillales > Rhodospirillaceae > Rhodospira. The sequence continues at coordinate 2,436 of JANQGN010000104.1, read as the reverse complement.
AGAAGCACGACAACCCCGACCATCATCGGGCGCAGGCGTGGCTTCTGGAGGCGCTTGTGACCGCCGGCCGCCGCCCGGCCGTGGTGATGGAGATGCTGGACGCCACCCAGGTCGAGGCTCTGGCGGCCTATCTGGCGCGCCCTGACGCCGACGCCTCCGGACTGGGCGCGGCCGTGGGCTGGGACGAGAGCGGCTGGCCCGACTGGTCACTCTATCGGCCCATCGCCAGCGTGGCACTGGCGGCGGGCCTGCCAATTCTCCCCGGCAACCTGCCCAAGGCGGACGTGCGGCGGATCGCCCAGGAGGGCGCCGAGGCGGTGCTCGGCGCCGACGGCCTGGCGCCACGCGGGCTCGACACGCCCCTGCCCGACGCCTTGCGGGACGGTCTGGGGCGGGAGATCCTGGTGAGTCACTGCCACATGCTGCCCGAACGGGCGGTACCGGCGATGATCGCCGCCCAGCGCGCCCGCGACGGCGAGATGGCCCGCGCCCTGCTGGCCGCCGCCGCCCGGCCGGACACCGACGGCGCGGTGTTGATCGCCGGCAATGGTCATGTACGCACGGACTGGGGCGTCCCCTGGACGCTGGCCCACCTGGCGCCGGGTCTGTCGGTGGCCAGCGTCGGCATCCTGGAGGTGGGCGCGGCCTCCGAGGACGTGCCGGAGGCCGAGACCAGCGCGCCATTCGATGTGGTGTGGCTGACCCCGGCGCTGGAGGACGTGGACCCCTGCGAGAAGTTCGCCGCCCAACTGGAGCGCATGCGAAACCGCCATGGCGGCGCCCCCACCCCCGAACCGGAGTAGATCCGGCGCCGGGACCGGATCACGCGCTCTTGTACAGCCTCTTCTCGAAAACGTAGTGAGAAACCTCGCCCAGCGTTTTTCGCGCGTGTTCAATCCAGGCGCCAGTCGCCATGCGGGGCTCGCGGGGAACCAGCAGGTTCACCGTGGTCAGGGGGCCGTACTTGTGCCGGAACTCGTTGAGCGAGCGGGTCTGAAACTGGCGGGCCGTGTCCGCCGCCTCGAAGACATCGCGGAAGACGGCGCGCAGGGTACGGAAGAACTCGTCGACGCCGTGGGTCATGTCCTTGAGGACGATTTCCCCGGGCCGCGCCACGAACGTCTCGGACGCATCCATCTGGGCGGTTAACGCGGCCTGGACCCGCTGCATCTTCTGGTTCACGGCGTTAAGCGCCAACATCTTGACATGCCCCTGGACGTACTGGCCAATCGCCGAGGCGCTGAGATTGCCGGCGGTGGTCCGGCCGCCCCGGAAGGCCGTGAGGGCCACCAAGTCGTCTCGGTTGAGGGTATCCAACACGGACTCGACCCGGGCCTGCCGGTCGGCGCCGCGCACGTCGTTGAGGGCACCGGACTCGCGCATCCACCGCACCAGCAGGTTCGCGGCGTCGGTCGCGGTCAGGCCGGCGAAATCCATCAACTGGGTGCACTTCGCGGCGACCGGGAAGGCGGCCTCCAGGAAGTTCCCGAACATCTGCTCCATCTGCTTTTGCTGTTGGGACAGCCTGGCGAACTCGTACAGAACGTTGGAGACCTCCTCCTCCGTTTCCTTGAACTGGATCAAGGCCCCGACCTGAGTATAGAGTTGCGCCGCCGTCGTCGGGAACATATCCATGGTAATCTTGTTTTCTTCAAGGAAGCTCTTGAAGCGTTCCTTGCCAGCCTCGCCTTTGGTTCCCAACTGCGCCTGAACAAGTGTTTGGCTCATGGCATCATTGATGTCCATCCCATCAAAGTACTGACCGATGGCGTACTCTGTAATTTCCTTGAAGGACGCCAGGGGATTTCCGTACTTGATCTTGGGGATCTTGGCGCGCCGCACCTCCAGCGCCGTCTTGAATGACTGGGCGGTGGCCGCCATGGCGCGCTTGTCTGTTTCCGTGATGAAGCTGGTCCCGCGCTCCAGGACCTGGAGATAGAGTTGCAGCGCGTAGGCGAAGGCGGCATGCCAGAGCGGGTTCTCCGCCGCATGCAGCAACACCAGCCGGTCCCGCAGCGACAGGGCGTTGCTGGCCGCGAACTCCTGGAAAAGCTGGTCTAGAATGCGGAACGCCCAGCGCTCCGGAAGATCGTCGGCGCGGTATCCGAACCGGTCGGTGTTGTTCAGCTTCAGGAACAGGACCAGCGCATCGCGCACGGGCTCGATGGACGTGGGCATGGTGATCGTGGGCTTTCCGCCCAGCGCCATGACCAAGAGGGCCTCCATCACGCCAACCTGCCCCAGCTGGACCTTGCCCGCCCCGTCGACCAGGACACCGGATTGGAGGATGGCCGCGGCGTCCACCCGGGAGACATCCGCCACCAGGGCCGGGATGTCGATCGAGCCGAAGCGGTTCAGAAGCTTGAGGACCTTTGCGTTGATCGCGTCACGTTTCATCGGTGGAGTCCATTTCCCGCGAAAACAGTCCCGTGTCGA
>JANQGN010000644.1 GCA_028277295.1 Rhodospira sp. | reverse complement strand
CCCTGCGCCAACGAGGACGTCCCTCATGAGCCGACGCCCCGCCGTGTCGTCCGGGCCGATGCCGTCGCCGCCCGGGCTTGACTCTCTGGTCGCGCCGCCACGCCGGCGCGCCCTGGTCAGCCTGACACCTCTGATTGACGTGGTCTTTATCCTGCTCGTCTTTTTCATGCTGGCGTCCAGTTTCATGGACTGGCGATCGATCAGCATGGACTCGCCGGCCCAGAGTCGCGCCACGCGGGACGAGTCCGCGACGACCCTGGTGATCGACGTCCGGCGGGAGGGCCTGCGCCTCGACGGAAGCCCCGCGACGTTGGATACGATCCTCGCCGCGGTTGCCGAGGGTCTGGCGCTGGACCCGGAGCAGCGGGTGCTGGTGCGTCCGGCAATGGGTGTTCTGCTGCAGGAGGCCGTGGTGGTGCTGGATCGCCTGGCGGCGCTGGGCGTGACCAACATGGCGCTGCGTCGGCGCGTCGAGCGCCAGGGAGGGGCCGATGCGCTTTGAACCGCCACGCCGCGCCAATGGCGACGAGCGGATCCTGCCCCTGATCAATGTCGTCTTCCTGCTGTTGATCTTCTTCATGCTGGCGGGGACATTGGCGGCCCTGGATCCGTTCGAGGTCTCGCCGCCGCACTCCAGCAGCGAGGGGTTGGACGAGACCCGCGAGATCCTCGTGCTGGTCGGCGCTGACGGCCGGCTGGCGCTCGACGGAGAGCCGGTGATCGAACAGGCGTTCGGGGCGGCGCTGACGAAGCGGCTCGAAGGGCTTGAGGAGGCCGAGGCTGACGCCGTGCGGGTTCGCCTCAAGGCCGACGGCCATGCCGAGGCCACCCGCGTGGTCGCGGTGATGGAACAGTTGCGTGAGGTCGGCGTGGACCGCGTGATTCTTTTGACCGTACCGGAAGACCGGTGATGGACATCAAACGGCGGCATTGGGTCGTGGCCCTTACGGCGGCCGCGCTCCTTCATGGGGGGGCGCTGGCCAGCTTGGCGCGTCAGGACCCCGAGCCGGTGGAGGCTCTGGCCGGGCCAGGCGGCATCATGGTCTCGCTGGGGCCACCGAGCGAGGTGGCGGAGGCGCCCCCCGAGCCGGAACCTGAGCCGGAACCGGAACCCGAGCCTGAGCCTGAGCCGGAACCTGAGCCTGAGCCTGAGCCTGAGCCTGAGCCTGAGCCGGAACCCGAGCCGGAACCCGAGCCGGAACCCGAGCCGGAACCAGAACCCGAGCCTGAGCCGGAGGTTCAGGACCGTCCGCCGCCACCCCGGGACAAGCCCATCGTTCCGCCCAGGCCCCGTCCGGTCCAGGTCGCGCGAACCCAGCCGGTGCGAACGGCCGCGCCGGCGGCGGCTCCCGTCTCGGCTCCCGTGACGGCCGCCTTGCCCCCGGCGCCACAGGCGAGCGGCGGCGACTCATCGGCCCAGGCCGTCTACATGGCGCGCCTGCGGGCCTGGCTGGAAAAGCACAAGACCTATCCCCGCCGGGCGCAGCGGCGCCGTATGGAAGGGACCGCCCTGTTGTTCTTCGTCATGGACCGGAACGGGCGGGTGTTGTCGCACCGCCTGCGACGCAGCTCGGGTCACGAGATGCTTGATCGCGAGGTGCTGGATCTGATCCGGCGTGCGCAGCCGCTGCCCAGCCTGCCGCACACGATGCAGCAGGCGAGGCTGGAACTCGTGGTGCCGATTGAGTTCAAGCTTCGGTAAGGGGGCTGTTCGCCAGGCGAGAGCCTAAGCGGCCAGAGAGGAACGGCATACGTCCCCGAAGGGGGGAGGGCGCCGGGTCGTCCGTGCGAGCGGGGTGGGTGAGGCCAGACTCACTCCCCATGCTCTAACAATTTGTTTTTCAAGCAAACCGTCGTCGCGATCTGTACAGGGCTCCGAACGCGGATGGACAAACGTTCACAAAGCGCCGTCCGAGAGGACCGGAGCACGCGATGGAGATCCTTCGGTCGTTTCACTCCCTCAGGATGAAGTTATTTTAAATGCAAAAACCTCATCCTGAGCGCCTGAAAGGTGCGAAGGATCTCCAACGGAGACGAGCAACCTAACGGACCTGTCATCTGAGTTCGGAGCCCTGCGCGGGGTGGGGCCGTCCGGGTGCCTTTCGCGGCCGGGCGGGCGACAAAACCCTTTTGGGACACCTCGGGCGTGGTCCGCTCGAATCCATCTTGATAAGGATATAAAGATATCTTTATATTCCCATCCAGCCGGACGG
>JANQGN010000588.1 GCA_028277295.1 Rhodospira sp. | reverse complement strand
AGCTTCAGGCCAAGCTCGATCAACTGCCAGCGCGGCCAGTCATGCATCATGCCGAAGATGGTCACCGCGAAAGGTGACGCGGGGGTTATCGTCATCGTCATGTTCTGGGTCGTATCCATCGTTGTCACCATGTCATCATCGTCACCACGTCACCTTGACGCGCAGGCCGACCTCGCGCGGCGCGCCGTCCTCGACGAGCTGACCCCAGGGCGTACTCACCGATCGGGTGTACACGGTCTCGCCGGCGAGGTTGGCGCCCCAGAGCGCGACCTCGACCGCGTCGAAACGATAGCCGATCTCGGCGTCGAACCGAATGAAGGCGTCTTGCTCCAGGGTGTTCTGGCTGTCGAAGTAGTAAGGACCGGAACCGTTCAGGCTGGCCTCGCCGAACCACCCATCACCCTCGTCATACCGCGCGCCCAGCGAGTACGTGACGTCGGCGGCCATCGGCAGGGTGTTGCCGGACAGGTCAACGTCCATGGGGCCGGTGACCGTGAAGAGGGTGGTTTCGTAATCGGTGGCCTCGGCGTGCTGCAGGCCAAGCGTGCCGAACACACTCCATCGCGACGTGATCCGGGCATCGGCGGAGGCTTCCACGCCATAAATCTCGGCCTCGGCGGCGTTGGTGAAGTAGCTGACGCCACCCGGCTGAAGGTCGATGATCTGCTTGTCGGTCACCGTTGTGTGGAACACGGCCAGGTTGGTGCGGGCGCGACCGCCGAACAGGGTCGCCTTCACGCCGGCCTCGGCCGTCCAGGTGTACTCGGGATCGTAGGTCAGGGAGCTCTCGCTGGTGGCCATGCTGTAGTTATAGCCGCCGGGCAGATAGCCGCGCGCGTAGGAGCCATAGACCATCACGTCCGGCGTCACGTCATAGGCCAGGGTCACGCGCGGCAACACGGTCACCGTTTCCAGGCCCTTGTCGAACCGGGTCTCCCCGGCGCCCGTGATCAGGGTCATCTCGCCGTTCTGATCGATCCATTCCAGCCGGCCGCCGACGCTCAGGCGCAGACTGTCGGTGACGCGGTACTCGACCTGACCGAACCCGGCCAGGCCCACCTGATCGACATCGGTGAACCGGGTCTGGGGTTGCACCCCAATGGTGCCGTCCACCTCGCTCCACTGGCTGTAGGCATAGAATCCGGCCAGCCAGCGAAGGCGGGCCTCCGGATCGCTATTGGTTAGCCGGAGTTCCTGGGACAGCGCGTCATCCCGCTTCTGCATGTCGGTCCGCGGGCTCACCAGGGGCCCGGCCTGCATGTCCATCTCCATCTCCTGGTCGAAGTGAGTCCAGCCGGTGATGCTGGTCAGGTCGACCCCGTTGAAGCGATGATCGATCCGCAGGGACTGGACCGCCGACGTGTTTTCCTCCCACGAATTAATATCATAGTTGGTGGTGTAGGCCTTCGTGGCCCATGGGCCGGAGCGGTAGCGCATGCGCATCTTGCCCTCTTCGACGCGCTCGACGATGCTCTTCAGCGCCACATCGGTGTTGTCGCCCAGGCGGGCCGTCAGGCCACCGGACAGCGTCCAGCGATCCATGTCGCCGCCCTCGTCGCTGTCGTCATACTCGTTGTGATGGACGCCATCGGTGGTCTCGCCGCGAACGGCCAAGGACCCGGCCAGGCGACCTTCCACCAACGTGCCGGACACCCCGGCGGATCCGATGTACACCGGCTCCCAGCGATCGCCGCCGTTGCGCACGCTCGGATTCAGGATGGCCCACAGGGTTGGTTCCCAGGTGGGATCCGAGGTATCGACGCGGATGGCGCCGGCCTCGGTGTTGCGGCCGAACAGGCTGCCTTGCGGCCCCTTCAGGATCTCCATCTGTTCCACGTCGAACAGCTTCGGCGCCTGGGAAGCGCCCATCGGCAGGGCCACGCCATTGACGAAGTAGCCCACCGGATCCTGGGTCGAGGTGTTGGCGCTGGTGATGCCCCGGATCACCACCCGGGTCTGCACCGAGGAGTCCTCGATCTGCACGTTGGAGGAGATCTTGGGGATGTTCTCGATCCTGTCCCACAGCGGCGTCTCCAACCGCTCCCACGTCAGCACGTCCACGCTGCCGGGCACGTCCTGCACGTCCTCGGTCCATTGGCGGGCCTGCACGGTGATAGGGTCCAGGATTTGGGTGGCGGTCTCGGGGACCGTCGCGTCATCCGCGCGGACGGCGGTCGCCACCGGCAGGGTCAGCAACGCGGAGGACAACGTGGCGACGGCGCGGGAAGGCCGGACAGTCATGAAGGCATCTCCGTGGACGAAAGGGTATTGGCATTATGGGCGCCGGTGGCGGCGCCGCGATCAGATGGCGAACGCCCCGCGCCATCCGGCGAACGCCGGCCCAGGCGATACCCCGTCCAGGCAAGGATCAGCAGCGCCACCAGCAGGCCGGTGCTCACCAAGAAGGGCATCTCGGGCGACAGTTGATGCAGGCTGGCACCCAGCAGTGGCCCGGCCGCAAGGCCCAGGCCCACCGCGAGACCGTTGATGCCGGCGACCTTGGCCTGGGCACCGGCGCCTGTGCTCACGCTCATGGCGGCCAGGTTGCCGGGAAACAGGAAGCCCATTCCGAAGCCGATCCCCGCCATGGCCACGCCCATCACCAGAACGGTGGGGGCCAGCGCCGCCAGCAGCATCATGGCGGCGGTGCACAGGATGCCGATGACCAGCGGGCGCAGCGGTGGCCCTCTGAGGGCGCGGACCAAGATGATCTGGGAGCCGATCTTGGCCACCATGGAGGCCATCAGCAGGGTTCCGGCCATGCGGATCGAGGCGTCTGGCGCCAGGCCGAAGCCATCCTGCAACCGCAAGGCGATCACCTGTTGCAACAGACTGTAGACGGTGATCCCGAGCAGGGTGATGCCCATGAAGGGCCAGATGCGTGCCAGGGGCACCCGCCTGGCGTCGCGGTCGGTGGTGGCGGCGGCGGGGCGCGCGGGCTCTGGCAGGAACCCCCACAGCACGGCCGTCGCGCCTGTGATGATGGCGGCGACGAGGCCCAGGGCGAGGACCACGTTGTCTCCGCCCAGGGCCATGGCCAGCATGCCGCCGCCGATGGCGCCGACACCGAACGCGGCGCCCATCAGGCCCATGCCGCCGGCGCGGCGATCCGCGCTGGTGACGTCCGCCATGAACGCCTGCGTGGCCGGGTTGAGGCCGCCCGCCGCCGCCGCCAGGGGCAGGCGCAGGCCCAACAGCAGGGCGAAGGTCATGCCGCTGGACAGGACCAGGGAGGTCTTCAGGTCCACCAGAACGGCCAGCGCGACCGGGAACAGGGCCGAGGCGGCCAGCCCGATCAGCAGCAGCCGACGCCGTCCCCAGGCTTCGCACAGGTGACCCCAGATGGGGGCCGTAAGGGTCATGGTCAGCGCCGACAGGCTGAGCAACAGGCCGGTCTGCACGTCGCCGAACCCCAACTGTCGGCCCAGCGGCGGCAGCACGATCAGCAGGAAGGAATGGCCCATCCCGTTGGCGATAAGGCCTGCGGACAGAACGGCGGCACCCCGCCGCATGGGCGCGGCGCGGGTGCGATCGGTGTCGGGCATGGGCGAGTCTCCGGGAGGCACGGCGGAACAGCGCGGTCATGCTATCCGGGTCCCGGCGCTTCCGCCGTCATGGCCCGAACAGGGCCGGACAGCGCGCGAACGCCCACCGTCGCGGTGTCATGCCCCACCGGACCGTTTCGCCCAATCGCGCGGCGACTGTCCCGTGTGATCCTTGAACGCCTTGCTGAAGTGGCTGAGGCTGGAGAACCCGATGGCATAGGCGGTTTCCGTCACGCTC
>JANQGN010000579.1 GCA_028277295.1 Rhodospira sp. | reverse complement strand
GTCCACATAGGCATTGGCGGCGCGCACCACAACCCAGATGGCTTCGAGGGCCTCGTGGAAAGCCTGGCGGTCGACGGCCGCGCGCACCGTGTCCAGCAGACCGCGCGCCTGATCCAGCAGGGTCTGGTCCTCCTCGGAGAATGCGCCTGGCCGCGGCACGGCCTGACCGCAATTCTTGTGGATCATGGACAGGGTGCGTTGCGCCAGGTTGCCCAGGTCGTTGGCCAGTTCGCCGTTCATGCGGTTGACCATGGCCCGGTGCGAGAAGTCCCCGTCATTGCCGAACGGGACCTCGCGCAGCAGGAAGTAGCGCACCTGGTCGAGCCCATAGGTCTCCACCAGGGCCAATGGATCGATCCCGTTGCCCAGCGACTTGGAGATCTTCTGCCCTTCATTGGTCCACCAGCCGTGGGCGAACACCCGCCTGGGCGGCGCCAGGTCGGCGGCCATCAGGAAGGCCGGCCAGTAGACGGCATGGAAGCGCAGGATGTCCTTGCCCATCATGTGCAGGTCCGCCGGCCAGTGGGTGGCGTACTGGCCCGTCTCGGTCTCGGGATACCCGACGGCGGTGATGTAGTTGGTCAGCGCGTCCAGCCACACATACATGATGTGGGCATCATCGCCTGGCACCGGCACGCCCCACTGGAAGGTGGTACGCGACACCGAGAGGTCGGTGAGGCCGCCACGCACGAAACTCAGCACCTCGTTGCGGCGGCTGTCAGGAGCAATGAAGTCCGGATTCTCGTCGTAGAACGTCAGCAGTGGTTCGGCCCATTGGGACAGGCGGAAGAAGTAGCTGGGCTCCTCCACCCAGTCCACCTCGGCGCCGCTGGGCGCACGCTTGACGCCATCCGGTCCGATGATCAGTTCGTCCTCGTTGTAGAACGCCTCGTCGCGGACCGCGTACCAGCCGGCGTAGCTGCCAAGGTAGATCTGGTCGCGCTCGATGAGGGCCGACCAAAGGGCCTGGCAGGCCCGGGTGTGGCGGTCCTCGGTGGTGCGAATGAAGTCGTCGTTGGTGCAGTTCAGGGCCTTGGCCAGGTCCCGGAAGTTTCGCGACACCATGTCGGTAAACGCCTGCGGGTCCATCCCACCGGCCTGGGCGGACTTTTCCACCTTCTGGCCGTGCTCGTCGGTGCCGGTCAGGAACTTGACGTCGTAACCGTCCAGCCGCTTGAAGCGCGCCATCATGTCACAGGCCAGGGTCGTGTAGGCGTGCCCGATGTGCGGGCTTGCATTCACGTAGTAGATGGGCGTTGTGATATAAAAGGGGGAACGGCCCGACATGAGCAATGCTCCGACAGGATAAGACGCGTGACCAGGGATGCGCCGGGAGGGGAACCGCCGCCGATCAGGCTCGCGCGGCCGTGCGCTCCACCAGCAACAGGGCGGCCAGGATAGCCTGTTTGCGGTCCAGGTGGACAGCCTCCGTGCGGCCCAGCAGGTGCGAGGTCTTTTCCCACACCGTGACCCAGCGATCAAGGGGCGCCGCCCGTCCGAGCCGGGCCATGACCTGGGCCTCGCGGGGCGTAATCGCCACCCCGTCGGCATGCCCCGTGGCAATGACGCGCGCCAGGCGGCCCAGCCATCCCGGCAGCAGGTCACGCAGCAAGCCCCAGGCGACCTCGTCCTGGGCCGCCTTGTCCCCGAGGGCGTGCAGGCGCGCCACGTCGAGGCGCGGCAGGTCACCCAGCAGACCGGTCATCTCGCCATACAACTCCAGGCCGCCACGACGGGCCAGCGTCAGGGCGGTGCCGATGCTGCCCCGCGACAGGCCGATCAGGGTGGCATGGGCGTCGGCGTCCAGGTCGGGACGATAGCGCCCGAGCAAGGCGCGCATGACCGGTTCCGGCAAGGGACGGAGCGTCAGGCGCCGGCACCGCGACGGTATGGTGGCCGGCAGACGGGCGGGATTGTGGGCCACCAGGAGCAGCGCGGCCCGGCGAGGCGGCTCCTCCAGGACCTTGAGGACGGCGTTGGCGGCGTTGCGGTTCATCTCGTCGGCGGCATCGATCACCACCACCCGCCATCCGCCTTCGGCGGGTGTCAGGGCCAGGAAGGCGCCAACCCCCCGCACGTCGTCCACGACGATCTCGCCGCGCCGCCGGGGTGCCCGGCCGGCATCCAGGTCACGGCGCGCCTGCTTCTCGTCGGCGTAGCCACGCTCGATCACCCGCAGGTCCCCGTGCCCCCCCGCGACGATGCGCTGGAACAGCGGGTCCGCCGGTTCCATGGCAAGCCCGGATGGCGGCGCGACCGGTGGGACGGCGGCATCGCCGAACAGTCCGCCGGGCGCTGACCTTGTCCCAGTCCCAGCGTCGGTTCCGTGAAGTCCGCGCGCCAAAATGAAGCGCGCCAGGCGATGGGCCAACGTTGCCTTGCCCACGCCACGGGGTCCGGTGATCAGCCAGGCATGGCTCATGCGCCCACCGGCCCAAGCCCCCAACACGGTGGCCTCGGCCTCCTCCTGACCGACCAGCAAGGAATTGGCGCGCGGCGCTGGCACCGCGTCGGCGGGATCGGCGGCCGTGTTATCCTTGGCGGCCTTTCCGGGAACCCGCGCCATGGACACTACCCTCCCCGCCCCACGCCGAATAATCAGGATACGCCGCCAGTGACCATATCCTCATCGGCCGACCAGGCCTCGATTCGCGCCCGCACGGCCCGGATCATCCGCGTCGTGACCGCGCTCTCATCGCCGTCGGCCGGGATCACCGCACAGCGTTCCGGCTCGCGGCCGGCGATATCCAGGAACCCCAGCCGGACACGGGTGTGAAAGTCCACGTCCAGGCACTCGAAGCGGGTCATGGCACCGCGTGTCCTGGCCCGCATCAGGCCGACGTTCGGATCCAGGTCGAGCACCAAAGTCAGGTCGGCACCGAACGGTCCGGCGACCAGCTCGTACAAGGTTTCCAACACTTCAGGAGACACGCCGTGTCCATGACCCTGGTAGGCCAGGGTGGAATCCGCGAAGCGATCGCAGACAACCCATGCCCCTTGCCGCAGGGCCGGCCAGATGACGCGACGAAGGTGATCGCGACGCGCCGCCGAGAGAATGAGCGCCTCGCCGACCGCATCCCAGCCGTCGGTGGGGGCCTCGACCAGCACCGCCCGCAACGCCTCGGCGCCAGGAGAGCCGCCGGGTTCCCGGGTTTCCACCACGGAGTGCCCCTGGTCCCTGAGCCACGACGCCAGTCGGCGCGCTTGTGTGGATTTCCCGGCCCCCTCGCCGCCTTCCAGGGTGATGAAGCGGCCGCGCATCTTGGTTCCCCTCTCACATCCCGTGTCCACATCTCTCCGGCGTTGGCGCCAGCGGCCTCACGTCGGGCTTTCTACCGGCTGGCGCGCGGCCGGACCCACGCCGCCGCCGTCGCCAGCACCATCATCCTTGTCCCCATCGCCGCGCCCGTCATCCCCGGCGTCGACGCCCATGCCGTCGAGCGCCTCCGGCAGGGCCAGGCCAAGCACCAGGTATTTCAGGGCGGTGAACATGCGGTTGAACACGCCCATGCGGTCGACGCTGGTTCCCGCGTGCAGCGGAAACGTCATGGCGTCCATGCCCGGCGCCTCGATGACCAGCGTGGCGACCCGGTCTCCCTGGGCGATGGGCGCCGGGACGGGTCCCTGATAGCGCGCGGTCACGGTCATGGCGCGACGCGCGTTGCGGGGAATGGTCACCGTCAAGCCTTCCGGCATCACCAGGGGCACGGTCGCGGTTTGACCCATCCACACCTCGGCCTCGGTCACCGTAGCCCCGGGTTTGAACATTTCCACGTTCTCGAAGGTGCGGAACCCCCAGGAAATCAGGCGCTCGGCCTCCTCGGTGCGGGTCTGGGTGCTGTCCAGGCCGTTGAGCACCAGGATGAGCCGCCGGCCACTGCGCTCGGCCGAGGCGGTCAGGCCATAGCCGGCGACGCTTGTGTGACCCGTCTTAAGGCCGTCCGCGCCGACATTCTTGTAGAGCAGCGGGTTCCGGTTGTGCTGCGTGATGCCGTTGTACGTGAATTCCTTTTCAGAGTAGTACGGATAGTACTCTGGAAAGTCGGTAATGATACGCTCGGCCAGGGTGGCGAGGTCCCGGGCCGTCATCAGGTGGTCCGGGTCCGGCAATCCGGTGGAATTGCGGAACGTGCTGTCGCCGAGGCCGATTTCCAAGGCGCGCCGGTTCATGGAGTCCGCGAACGCCTCCTCCGAGCCGGCCAGGTTTTCGGCCACCACGATGCAGGCATCATTGCCAGACTGCACGATGATGCCACGCAACAGATCCTCCAGCCGAACGCTGGAATTCGGCTCCAGGAACATGGTGGAGCCGCCGCTGGCCGCGCCTCCCTTGCGCCAGGCGTTCTCGCTGACCGAAAACACGTTGTCCAGCGACAGGCGGCCGGCCTTGAGCTGCTCGAACACCATGTAGGTGGTCATCAGCTTGCTCATGGACGACGGCGGCATGGGGGCGTCGGCACTCTTGTCCAGGAGGATCGTGCCGGTATCCACATCCACCAGCAGGGCTTCGCGGGCACTGGTTTCGATCGCCCGCGCCCGCGCGTCGGCCGGTCCCGGGGTCACCCCCATCAGGACGACCACCAGGCCCAGGGCGATCCACGCCGACAGGCCGCCCAGGCCCGTTCGGAATTCTGGGCAATTCTCACGCAAGCTCTTAAGACGCATGTCGAACCCGCTGGACTCAAAAAATAATATGCCAACCTCGACAGTCCCTGCCTGGGGCAGGGTCGCGGGCGGGACCGGGGTGGCTCAATGAGTCACCAGGCGGGCGCCAGGATACCCGGAGGAGCGGACCACCTGCAACAGACGGGCGGCCTGTCGGTCATCGTCAACCGGTCCGAGGCGTACCCGC
>JANQGN010000430.1 GCA_028277295.1 Rhodospira sp. | reverse complement strand
GGGGTGGAGACGGTGCCCACCCAGATTTTCGCCATGCTGCGCAACTCGATCAGCCCGGAGATCAACGCCCTGGGCACGGTCATGGTGGTGTTCACCGTGACCCTGCCGCTGCTGGGGGCGGCGCTGGCGCGGCGCCTGGCGGCGCGGCTGTCCCTGCGCTAGGGGGCGGCCCACCCAACGATCACGCCCTTTTTTTGAGGCAAAAAGTTCACGACACGGGAGACCAAGCCATGGATGACACGACACGTTATCGCCGCCTTCTCGACCGTTTCCGGGCCGGCGACATCGACCGGCGCGGCTTTCTTGGCCTGCTTGGCGCCGCCGGCCTGTCCGCTGGCCTGGTGGGCGGTCCCATGACCATGATGGCGCGTCAGGCCCGCGCCACCACGCCTGATCAGGTGCGCTTCGACGGCTGGGGCGGCGTGGTGTCCGAGGCGTTCCGCAAGTATGCCTTCGATGCCTACACCGCCAAGACTGGTATCACCGTGGTCGATGGCACCTTCGGGGGGGCCGACGAGTACCTGGCCCGGGTCAAGGCCAGCCAGGAGGGCGAGTTCAACATCGCTCACCTGTCGGGTGTGTTTGACTATGCCCGCTACCACAATCTTGGCCTCTCCACGGTCCTGAACGAGGACAATATCCCCAACCTGGATCTGGTGATTCCCGCGCTGATGAATGCCTTCCGGCCCATCACCGGCGGCGCTTTGTCGGCGGCGCCCTACGATTACGGCACCACCGGCATTGCCTATAACCGCAAGCATGTCAGTGACGAGCAGGCTCGCGAGGAGGGCCCGAACCTGCTGGTCAATCCCGCGTTCAAGGGCAAGATCGGCGGCTGGAGCGAGTGGAAGACCCGCGTTTGGTACGCCGCCTTGCAGACCGGCCAGGACCCCAACGGCATCGAGGACATGGACGCCGTCTGGGACAAGATCCGCGAACATCGCGATCTGCTGCTCAAATACTGGACCTCGGGCGCCGAGCAGATGAGCTTGCTGGCCGAGGAAGAGATCATCGTCACCGAGGGGTGGTCGGGACGCATCAAGGCGCTTCAGGACCAGGGCCACGATATCGGCTATCTGGATCCGCCCGGCGGCCTGGCCTGGCAGGAATGCCTGTTCGTCATCAAGGGCAGCCCCATGACCGCCTGCGAGGAACTGCTCAACTTCATGCTGGAGCCCGAGGTGTCCATAGCCGTCGCCGAGGGGCAGAACTATCCGCCGGCCCTGGACCCGACCAAGGTGGACCTGGGCGACAAGGTGCCCACCCTGACGGCGTTCGACCCCACGGGCAAGCTGGACTCCCTCAACTTCTATGATCCGGACTACTGGAACGGCAACGAGCAGGAATGGTCCAAGACCTTCGGTCGGGTACAGAAGGGGTACTGACGACGGCCATGTGTCCTGACGCCGCCCGCCGCCCGCCGCGGGACGGCGGGCGGGCGCGGGCGCCGTGTCGCCGCTTCGCCCGCTCACTCTGACAAGGCGACGGGATGGGTGGGCCGCCATCCAACCCACCCATCGAGGACCACAATGGACTGTATGCGCATGATCGAGCCCGCCCCCGCCGTCGCGCTAATGGGCGTGGAGAAGCGCTTCGGCGATTACATGGCCGTGCGCGAGACCAGCCTGACGGTGCCGGATGGCGCCTTCGTGACTCTGCTCGGCCCGTCGGGCTGTGGCAAGACCACGACGCTGCGCATGATCGCCGGGTTGACCGATCCCACCCGGGGCGACATCCAGGTCAAGGGACGCTCGGTCACCGCGGTGCCCATCCACAAGCGAAACCTTGGACTGGTCTTCCAGAACTACGCCCTGTTCCCCCACAAGAGCGTTTTCGACAACGTGGCCTTCGGTCTCAAGTACCGCGACATGCCGCGCGCCGAGATCGCCCGCCGGGTGCGCGAGACGCTCGCGCTCGTGCAGTTGCCGCATGTGGAGGACCGCCGTCCCAACCAGCTTTCGGGCGGCCAGCAACAGCGCATCGCGCTGGCCCGCGCCATCGTCATCCAGCCCGACGTCCTGTTGCTGGACGAGCCCCTGTCGGCGCTGGACGCCAATCTGCGCGGGGAGATGCGCGTGGAGCTCAAGCGCATCCAGCGCGAACTGGGGATCGCCACGGTGTTCGTGACCCATGATCAGTCCGAGGCCCTGGCGATGTCCGACATCCTGGTGGTCATGAACCAGGGCTGGGTGGAACAGGTCGGCCCCCCCGAGGAGGTCTACAACCATCCCGCCTCCGCGTTCGTCGCCGATTTCCTGGGACACTCCAATATCCTGCCCGGGACCGTGGCCGGCGAGGACGGCGGTTTCCTGCGTGTGCGGACCGATGCCGGGCCGGAGATCCTCTGCCATGCCCGGGACCGCGCCGGCCGTCCAGTGGGCAGGCGCGTGCGCCTGGTGATGCGCGCCGAGCGGCTGTTGCTGGCGGCCGACCACGATTCCGGGCCGGGGTGCAACCTGTTGGCGGCCCGCGTGCGGACGGTGGACTACCTGGGTCAGAGCGCCCGCTACTTCCTGACCACCACCGGCGCCGACGGCGATCCCGTGGCCGGCGTCGATCTGCAAGCCATCAATCCCATCGACCGCCATCCGGTTCCGGAAGGCGCGCCGGTGAGCGTGCGGATCCGAGGCGAGGACTGCGTGCTGCTGGATGGGGATGACGACGGGTGACGCGTGGGGCGTTTTCGGTGCCAACGGGCTCGTCGAGGATGCCCTAATATATTGATGTCAAAGCAAATCGTCGTCGCGATCCGGTCCGGATCGCGCGGGAGTCGCTCAAACTCAAGGGGGGTCCCATGGACCACGTTTCCGCCACATCCGGCCCAGCGCCCCAGGCGCCGGACACCCAGGCGCCCCCTTTGGCGGCTCCGGACGCCGGGCCAGCGCGCTCGCGCCTGTTCTACCAGTCGCGTCAGCGTCGCCCGATGCTGGACCGGGCCCTTGGCGTGTACCTGTGGGACATCACCGGCAAGCGCTATCTGGACGGCTCCTCCGGCGCCATGGTCAGCAACATTGGCCATTCCGATCCGGTGGTTCTGGAGGCCATGCGGGCGCAGATGGAAAAGTCGACCTTTGGCTATCGCCTGCATTTCGAGAACGCGCCGGCCGAGGCCCTCGCCGACCTGGTGGCCGACGTGAGTCCACCCGGCATGGACCGGGTGTTCTTCGTCTCCGGCGGCTCCGAGGCGGTGGAAAGCGGCCTGAAACTGGCGCGGCAGTACGCGGTGGCCATCGGCCAGGCCAGTCGCTTCAAGGTCATCTCCCGCTTTCCCAGCTATCACGGCGCCACCCTGGGGGCGTTGGCGATCACCGGCTACACCACCATGACGGCGCCCTTCGCGCCGATGATGCGGGAGATGCCCAAGATCCCGGCGCCCACCTGCTATCTGGACCGGGACGGCCTGACCATGGAGGCGCGCGGCCGCCGCTACGCCGACATGCTTGAGGCCGAGATCCTGCGCCAGGGGCCGGAGACCGTGTTGGCCTTCATCATGGAACCCGTCGGCGGCGCCTCCACCGGGGCGCTCGTGGCGCCGGACAGCTACTACCCGCGTATCCGCGACATCTGTGACCGCCATGGCGTGCTGCTGATCCATGACGAGGTGATGTGCGGCGTCGGCCGGACGGGGCGTTTCCTGGCGGGCGACCATTGGGGCCTGACGCCGGACATGATCGCGCTGTCCAAGGGGTTCGCCGCCGGCTACGCGCCGTTGGGCGCCCTGATCGCTCCGGACGCCATGGTCGAGACGGTCATGGATCACGGCGGCTTCGACCACGGTCATACCTACGCGGGGAACCCGCTCGCCTGCGCCGCCGGCCTGGCGGTTCTGTCGGAAACGATGCGCCGGGACCTGCCCGGCAACGCCGCCCGGGTGGGCGCGCTGCTGAAGGCCCGGCTGGAAGGGCTGATGGACCGTTTTCCCTTCATTGGCGACGTGCGCGGGCGCGGTCTGCTGCTGGCCCTGGAACTGGTGGCCGATCGAGAGACCATGGAGCCCTTGCCGCCGGACCTGATGGCGGGGGCGCGGGTGGTGGACTGGGCCTACGAGCTTGGCTTGATCGTCTATTGGCGGCGCACGCGCGGGGGGTGCCGTGGCGATCACATCATGGTCTGCCCGCCGCTGATCCTGACAGAGGACCAGATCGACGAGATCGTTGACCCGCTGACGGACGCCTTGGCGGCCTTGAGCCGGCACCTGGGGCCCTAGAGCATGACGGACCCGATCATCATCACCTGCGCGGTCACGGGGTCGGTGCATACGCCGACCATGAGCCCCTCTCTGCCCATCACGCCCGACGAGATCGCCGAACAGGCCATCGAGGCGGCAGAGGCCGGCGCCGCCATCCTGCATCTGCATGCCCGCGATCCCGAGACCGGACAGCCCGCGTTCGACCCGACCCTGTTCATGCGGTTCCTGCCGCGCATCAAACAGGCCACCGACGCGGTGCTGAACATCTCTACCGGTGGCGGCATGCCCATGACCGTCGAGCAGCGCATGCGCGCGGCCCGGCGCGCGGCGCCGGAAATGGCCTCGTGCAACATGGGCACCATGAACTTCGGGCTCTACCCGGCGCTGGAGCGCCGGACCGAGTGGCGGCACGCCTGGGAGCCGGTGTTCCTGGAGGCCAGCCGCGATTTCGTCTTCAAGAACACCTTCGCCGATATCGAGGCGCTGCACCGGGCCCTGCGGGACGAGCACGGGACCCGGTTCGAGTACGAGTGCTATGACCTGGGGCATCTCTACACCCTGGCCCATTTCGTGGATCGAGGCATCGCCCGGCCGCCGCTGTTCGTGCAGTTCTGCCTGGGTGTCCTGGGCGGCATTGGCGCTGACCCGGAGATGCTGATGACCATGAAACGCGCCGCCGACACGCTTTTCGGGGCCGACTACCGGTTCTCGGTCCTGGGGGTGGGGCGTCATCAAGGCCCCCTGGCCACGCTGGGCGCGGCCCTGGGCGGGCATGTGCGCGTGGGGCTGGAAGACAACGTTTACCTGGACAAGGGCGTTCTGGCGCCGTCCAACGCCGCCCAGGTGCGGCGCATCCGCCAAATCCTGGAGGGCCTTGGCCGTCCCGTGGCCACGCCGGCCGAGGCCCGCACCCTGCTCGATCTCAAAGGCGGCGACAGTGTGGGGTTCTGAGGCCCCGCCGTCCTCCCTTTCGGAGACCGCGATGCACGTCTGTTTCGACCCCATTCAGAAGACGCATGCCCCCGAGACCTTCCTGGTTTCCGGGACCTGGCGCCCGTGCCCGGAGGTGCCGGCGCGCGTCGATCGGTTCCTTTCGGTCGTCCGGAGCCTTGGCCTGTTTCCGTCCCTCCCCGAGGATCACGGCCTGGCGCCGCTGGCCGCCGTGCACACCGCCGAATACCTGACCTTCCTGCAAACCATCCATGGCCGCTGGCAGGGCCTGGGCGGAAGCCGCCACGTGCTGCCCAACGTGCATCCCGCCAGTCGCGATGGTGTCTATCCCCGCTCGCCCGTGGGGCAGGCGGGTTATCACCTGGGGGATACCGCCTGCCCGATCACCGCCGGCACCTGGCTCGCCGCCTACCGCAGCGCCCAGTGCGCCGCCTCGGCCGCCGACGAGGTGCGGCTCGGCCGCCGTCATGCCTATGCCCTGTGCCGGCCGCCCGGGCATCATGCCGCCGCGGATCTGGCCGGCGGGTTCTGTTACCTCAACAATGCCGCCATCGCCGCGCAGTCCTTGCGCGCCGACTTCGGCCGGGTCGCGGTGTTCGACGTCGACCTGCACCATGGCAACGGTACCCAAAGCATCTTCTATGGCCGGGGCGACGTGTTGACCGTCTCCGTCCATGCCGATCCCACGGACTTCTACCCGTTCTTCTTGGGGCACGCGGCTGAGCGCGGCCGTGGCGCGGGGCTGGGGGCGAACCTGAACCTGCCGTTACCCTTGGGCAGCGGCGATGGCCCCTGGCTGGCCGCCATCGAAAGCGGGCTGGAACGCATCGCCGCGTTTTCCCCGGGGGCGTTGGTGGTCTCGCTGGGTCTGGATGCCTCGGCCGACGATCCCCTCGCGGGCCTGCGGGTCAGCCCCGATGGCTTCGCCACCGCCGGACGGTTGATCAGCGCGGCCTGTCTGCCCACCGTGCTGGTGCAGGAGGGGGGGTATCTGTCGGACGCCCTCGGCCCCTGTCTGCACCGGTTTCTGTTCGCCTTCCTGGAGGCCCGCGCCCATGGTCCAACCTGCTGATATCCTTGTCGTGGGGGCGGGCATGGCCGGGGCCTCGGTGGGCTGTTTCCTCGCCGAGGCGGGGGCGCGCGTGGTGGTGCTGGAGCGCGAGGACCAGCCCGGCTATCACAGCACCGGCCGCTCCGCCGCCCTGTTCAGCGAGACTTACGGGCCGCCGCTGGTGCGCCGGTTGTCGGCGGCCAGCCGCGCCTTTCTCACCGATCCGCCGGAGGGCTTCGCGGCCCACCCGCTGTTGACGCCCCGGGGGGTGTTGATCCTGGGCACGGACGGCGAGGCGGACGCCATCGACGCGGCGGTGGCCGAGGGCCGCGCCCTGGGCACGCCCGTGGAGCGGCTGGACGAGCCCGCGACGCGCGCGCTGGTGCCGGCGCTGCGGCCGGGCGCCTTCGCCTGCGGTGTCCTGGAGCCCGGCGCCCGGGACATGGACGTGCATGCGATCCATCACGGCTTCCTGCGCGGCCTGCGGCGGGCCGGGGGGCGCCTGGAGACCGACGCCGAGGCCGTGGCCCTGTCGCGCGAGACCGGCCTTTGGCGCGTCACCACCCGGCGCGGCGCCGTCCATGAGGCACCGGTGGTGATCAACGCCGCCGGCGCCTGGGCGGATGCCGTGGCCGATCTGGCGGGCGCGCGCCGGCTGGGCCTGGTCCCCAAGCGGCGGACCGCCATCATTGTCGACCCGCCCCCTGGCCTGGACATGGCCGGCTGGCCCTTGACGGGTGACCTGGCGGAGACCTTCTACATCAGGCCCGACGCCGGGCGGCTGTTCCTGTCGCCGGCCGATGCCGTGCCGGTCCCACCCCAGGATGTCCAGCCGGAGCTGATCGACGTGGCCCGGGCCATCGAGCGTCTCAACGAGGTCACCACCCTGGGGATCACGCGGCCGGTCCGCGCCTGGGCCGGGCTGCGCAGCTTCGCTGCCGATGGTGTGCCGGTGGCCGGTCATGCGGGCGACGCGCCGGGCTTCTTCTGGCTGGCCGGGCAGGGTGGCTATGGGATCCAGACGGCGGTGGGCCTGGGCCGCGCCGCCGCCGCGCTGGTGGCCGGAGGGCCGCTGCCCGAGGACCTTGCCGCCCTGGGTGTGACCGCCGCCGATCTGGCGCCCGATCGCCCCACCCTCGTCTCCAAGACCGCGGGGACCGCGTCGTGACCGAGGTCCGAGACCGCTGTACGACCTTCGACGTGGTCGGGGGCGGGGCGATCGCATTTGAAAGCCGGGTGCTGACTCCATTATGCGCCGCCATCCCATTGGTCGAGTCGGGTGATCGTCGCGAGGCCCATATCTTTCGCCGAATCGGCCAACAAAGAGAGTATCCGCTAAAAATTTAACACTTTTACGGGATTCGGTCGCCGCCAAGCGGTTGGTGGACGGATGGACCCGGGCGTCGGGTATCCCGGGTGCGGGGCAATGCCCTGGCCGACAGGCCCGGCGCTCCGAGAGCGGATCGTGTCCCCTTTGACCCATCGAGCGGGTGAAAGGGCACACGTGAGTTGGCCCTAAAGGATTGATTTAGAGCCGATTTGCGCGATCACGCTGATCACTGGCACGAGTCGGATTTGGCCGCGATCCGCTGGAGCGTGTCCGGGGCCATGTTCGGCCGGACGGCGCACCGGCGGCACCCCCTCGGGACGGGATGGCCGATCGTGCGTTCTGGCACCGGACCCCGGCGTCTGGCGGGCAATCGATGGCGTGCGCGCGACACGCGCGCGGCGACCTGGCCACGATCGCCCCGGGACCGGCGCGGTGTTTCGGGCCGCCATCGATCCCCGTGCGGCGGTCTTGGGCAATGGCACAAATCCCTTTGGTTTCAGGATCATGTGCTCAGTCGTCCGGAGCCGGTCAGGCCATGATACAGGGTCGATATGACGGCAATATTACGCTCGCCACGAAAAAAGGACGATAACGGCCTAGATTGTTCCGGGTGCCTGGTGTAGCGTTTGTCTCGTGAACAGGCGGTGTCGGGCCATAACAAAAATCAGAATTCACGACGCTGTCCGACCTCGCTGGAGCCGTTTCAACCGGGCTCCGCGTCTCATCGGTCTGGGTCTATATCCCAAGTAGCACGCCGTGGATCCTGCGGTGTGTTTTGAGCGACAGCACGCTCTGTTGTTGGTGATCGCGCGCCGCCGTCGCGCGTGTCCCGTACGTGCAGGCTCACGACCGACGGAAAACTGTGCCTAAGGGCGGCCCGACCGACCGACGCTCCAGTCGGCCGGCCGCGTGCGTCCAAGGCCCGCCCGCCGCCCACGGCCATGTCGGCCGCCCCGTGTTTCCGGGGGACCAAACAGACCGACCGGGCCGCGGCCCTGGCCGATGCCGCCGGGACGCGCGCCGCCGCCGAACAGGAGGACCGCCTCATGGAAACCGTTGATT
>JANQGN010000326.1 GCA_028277295.1 Rhodospira sp. | reverse complement strand
CTGGTCAACTTCACGCCGCACCTGATGCCCATGAACCGCGGCATCCTGTGCAGCCTGTATGTCCGCACCCGCGAGGGCGCGACGGCGGGCGACCTGGTGACTCACCTGGCCGACCGCTTCGCTGGCGAGCCCTTTGTCAAGGTTCTGCCCCCCGGTACCCTGCCGCACACCCGTCATGTGCGGGGCTCCAACCTGTGCCTGATCGGCGCCACCGACGACCGCCTGCCTGGACGCGCGATCCTGGTGACGGTGATCGACAACCTGGTCAAGGGCGCCTCGGGCCAGGCCATTCAGAACATGAACGTGATGTTCGGCCTGCCCGAGGCGGCGGGCCTGGAGCAGGCGCCCCTGTTCCCCTGAGCGCACGTGGAGGGAGGCTGCCTCATGAGTCCCATCATCCTGCCGTATCGGGGCGTCTGGCCGACCATCGCCGATGACGCCTTCATCGCCCCCGGAGCCGTGATCATCGGCGACGTGGTCATTGGGCCGCGCACCAGCGTGTGGTTTGGCTGTGTGATCCGGGGCGACGTGCACGAAATACGCATCGGCGCCGGGACCAACATTCAGGACGGCACCATCGTTCACGTCAGCAAGGGCACCTTCGGCACTTACATCGGCGACGACATCACCATTGGCCACAAGGCGCTGATCCACGCCTGCACCCTGGAGACCGGTTGTTTCATCGGCATGGGGGCGACGGTGATGGACGGCGCCATTGTGGAGGGGGGGGCCATGGTGGCCGCCGGCGCCATGGTCACTCCGGGCAAGCGGGTGCCGGCCGGTGAGCTGTGGGCGGGCAGCCCGGCCAAGCTGAAGCGCGTGCTCGCCGCCGAGGACACCGCCGGGTGGCCGGCGCAGGCGGTCCGCTACGCCGATCTGGGCGCCGAGTACCGCGCGGACGTGACCGCCCGTGCCGCCGAATAGGGCGGCGCGTCTGCTGGTTCTCCAATCGCACGGACACGGACCGGCGGCGCCCCCCTGGCTGGACCGCTGCACCGCCAGTGCGCGCGCCTGGGCGGCGGCGTGCGGTCGGGTGCAGGGTCCAGGGGTCACGGCGCGTCCTCGTCCGAGGCCACCGCCTCGGCCCAGGGGTGCATCGGGTCGGCGGCGCCCAGGCAGCGCCCAGGCTTGCGCTGCGCCGCGCCGACGATAGCGAAGGTGTTGGGGACGGGCACGTGCGGTTCGATGTCCAGGGTCATGCGTTCCTCGGCCAGGGCCTCCAGGGTCGCCACGCAAAGGCGCGCGTCGGCTGTTATCCGGTCGGGGTCGCTGACGTCGATGCGCGGCTGGTGGATGGCTTCGTCCAGGGTCATGCCGTGGTCGATCAGGAACGAGATCACCTGCGTCACCGCGCCGATGATGCGCCGACCGCCCGCCGCCCCCAGGGCCAGGCCGCCGCCATGGGTGAGCACCAGGGTCGGGGCGTGGTTGCACAGCGGTCGCTTGCCGGGGGCCAACGAATTAGGCCGGCCGGGGCGCGGATCGAACCAGTAGAGGCCGTTGTTGAGCAGCACGCCGGCCTCAGGCGCCACCAGCCGCGAGCCGAACGCCGACAGCAACGTCTGGGTCAAGGCCACCAGGTTGCCGTCGGCGTCGGTCACCGAGACATGGGAGGTACAGCACTCGTCCGCGACCGGCGAAGGCAGGCTCCGCCGCCCGGCCCGGTCGCCCATGCGGGTCAGGCGGTCGACAAAGGCCAGGCGCAGTGCCTCGGTATAGGCGCGATAGGTGCCAGGGCCGGGCGGTCGGCTGCCGCCGCAGCACAGCGTCGCCAGGGCCTCGAGCGCGACCAGCACCGAGGGGCCGCCATTGAGGTCCGGTGCCACGGCGACGGTGGTGCCGCGATAGTCGGTTGTCAGGGGCGCCCGAACCTCGGCGCGATAGCCGGCCAGATCATCCCGGGACAGGCGGCCGCCGGTGGCGCGGGCGGCGCGCACCAGGGCGTCTGCCGGGGCGCCCTCGTAGAAGGCTCGCGGTCCCTCCCTGGACAGGCGGCGCAGGGTGTCCGCCAGCGCCGTTTGTGGCAGGCGCCGACTGGTCCGCGCGTCCAGATGTGGGTCTCCATCGGGAAGAAAGGTGGCCACCGAGGCGGCGAACCGCCTCAGGGCCGGGGCCTCGGCGGCGATGCGCTGGGCGGCCGGGGCATCCAGAAGCAGCCCCCGGTCGGCCAGGGCGATCGCCGGGGCCACCAGGTCGGCCCAGGGGCGGGTGCCGAGGGTTTCCAGGGCGACGCGGTAGAGATCGACGAGGCCGGGCACCGCCACCGCCGAGCCGCCCAGCAGGTTGCGACTCTCGGCCACGGGCGGCCAGCCGAACAGGTCCTTGTCATGGGCGCCCGGGACCACCGGGTAGGCGGCCGGATCCAGGGCGGCCGGGGCGACCATGGGGCCATCGATCACCGTGACGCTGTCCTCGGCGGCCGTGTAGGCCAGCATCAGGCCGCCGCCGCCCGGGCCGCTCATCCAGGGTTCCACGACGCCGAGGCAGAGGCCGGTCGCGATGGCCGCGTCCACCGCGTTGCCGCCCTCGGCCAGCACGCGGGCGCCGGCCTCGGCCGCCGCTGGATGCTGGGCGACGACCACGCCGCCGGCGGCGCTTGTCACCATCGGTTTATGGACGGCGCGGCGGCGGCTATGGGAGCCCCAGGCGGCGCGCCGCTGGGCGGCCCAGTCCGTGCGGTCGGTCATCAAGGCAGCGGATCCTGACAGGGTGCGCGCCCGCAAGCGCTTGAAAAACGAGAAAAACCCTAGCCCGCGCATCAACTCCTGGTCAAGCGCGGGCGGCGGTGCCCAGGGCTCCGAACTCGGATGGACGATCGTTTAAGAAGCGCCTTCCGAGAGGACCGGAGCACGCGATGAAGATCCTTCGGTCGTTTCCCTCCCTCAGTGTCTGTCCGGAAAGCCTTGCAAAACACTACATACGGCGTATGATTCGGGCAAAGGCACACAGCATATTGCGGTCCCCGAGACTTTCCGGACGGGCTCTCAGGATGAGGTTGTTTTAAATGGACAGTCCTCATCCTGAGCACCCAAAGGGTGCGACGGATCTCCAACGGAAACGAGCACCCTAACGGATCTGTCATCCGAGTTCAGAGCCCTGCGGCGGTGCCGACATCCGCCGGGTCCGGCTCCAGCAGGGTCAGCATCTCGCCCACCGACGGGATCTTCTGGCGCGGCTGGCCGGTGGCGGCGCCCCGGGCGATTTCGGTCCGGTTGATCCGCTCCCAGTCTGTCAGCGAGACGACCCGCACGCCGCGCGCGGCCAAAAGGGCATCCAGGGCGGCCGGTCCGGGCTTGGCGCCGCCGGCGTGGTTGGCGAGCCAGGCGCTGACCCGCTCGGCGATGGCCATGGCGTCGGCGCGGTTGGCGGGGATAACCCCGGTGGGGCCGCGCCGCGCCCAGCCGACCACGAACAGTCCCTCGGCGACCACCCCGTCCGTGTTGGCGATGATGCCCCGATCCTGGTTCAGGGGGGCGCCCTCCAGCGGCCGGCAGCGATAGCCGATGGCGCTGATCACCGTGCCGACGGGCAGGGTCAGAGTCTCACCGGTGGGCACGGCGCGGGCGCCGTCCATCCGGGTGCGGGCCAGCCGCAGCCCGGTGACCACGCCCGTCTCGCCCTCGATGGATTGTGGCGCGGCATTGAAGAGGAACCGGATGCGGACCGGGGACGCCTCGGCGTCCGGGCGGGGGGCGAACGCCCTCAGGATCTCAAGGTTTTTCTCAACAATCTTGGCGGCGGCCGGATCCAGGCCGGTGGGTGGCGACTCGGGCAGGGTGGCGGTCTCCACCACGGGGCGGGCGCGCTCCAGATGACCCAACGCGCTCAGTTCGGCGGGGGTGAAGGCCGCCTCCAGCGGGCCACGCCGGCCGACGACCCAGATGTCCGCGAGCGGGGCGGCGTGGATCACCCGGGCGGCATGGGCGCAGAGGTCGCCGTGGGCCATGTCCTCGGGCGTCTTGGCCAGCACCCGGGCCACGTCCAGGGCCACGTTGCCGGTGCCGATGATCGCCACGCCCGGCCCGGGCAGGCGCGGCGTCAGGGCGGCGTGATCGGGGTGGCCATTGTACCAGCCGACGAAGGCGCCCGATCCATGGACCCCCGTCAGATCCTCGCCGGGGATGCCCAGCCGCCGGTCCTCCGGGGCGCCCACGGCCAGGACAACGGCGTCGTAGGCGGCGCGCAACTCGGCCAGGGTGATGTCGCGGTCCACCGTCACGTTGCCCCGGAAGCGCACACCCGGCCGCGTGAGCGCGCGGTCGAACTGGCGGGTGACCGCCTTGGTGCCCGGGTGATCGGGGGCGACGCCGGCCCGCACCAGGCCATAGGGGGTGGGCAGGCGGTCGAGCACGTCGATCGCCGCGCCGGCATGGCGCCGGGCCAGGGCGTCGGCCATGTACAGGCCGGCCGGGCCCGACCCGACGACGCAGACCGAAACGGTCGTGGCGGGGACGGTCATGGGACACCTCCCAGAGTCTGCGGGACAGGAACGGCCGCGGGGCTGGAGGCGGCGGCGCCGCCGAAGCGGGCATGAAAGGCCGGGACGGCCTCTGGCAGGGGACCATCGGCGGTTTCCAGCCGCGCCATGATGTGACCCTCGGCCGCCGCCAGGGTGGCGCGGTAGAGGGTGCGGCACAGTTGCCGCGCGGCCGCGCCGGGCCAGTCGTCGGGCAGCACCTCGGCAGGCAGCAGGGGATCGCGCAACACCACCCGGCGATAGTCGTGGATCAGCAGGGTGCGGATCAGGAAGCCCTGCTCCGGCTCGGGCGCGCCGGTCGAGCGCAGGGTCTGCCAGAGGGGGCGGAAGCGCCCCAGGAACGCCTGATAGTCGGTGGCCAGGGTGTCCAGGTCCCAGCCGCCGCGCACCAGGGCCACGCCAGCGGCGGGGTCGGTGAGGGCGTGGCCGCGCGCGCGCATCACCACCACCCGATCGGCCAGGCCCAGGCTGTCCAGGACATGGCGCAGGCTGTCCTCGTCGCCCCGGGGATGGGCCAGCAGGTTCGGCGCCAGGGTTCCGAACCCCTGCCACAACAGGTCGCGGCGCAGCGCCTCGCGGGCCTCGGGTTCCAGAGGCAGGGCCCCCGTCAGCACCAGCAGCCAGTCGCCGTCCCAGGGGGGCAGGTCGGCCGCGTAGATCACCCGGTGCGCGGCGTCGAACCGCCGCCGGCCCTCGGCCGTGAGGCTGTAGTAACTGCGCCGGCCCAGCGGGGCGGCCGACAGCCAGCCGTCGCGGGCCAGCCGGAACACCGCCGTGCGGACCATGCGCTCCGACAGGCCCAGGGACGCCACGAGCCGGATCAGGCTGCCCAGCCAGGTGCTTCCGCCATGGGGAAGGATGCTGTCACCGTAGATGGTGACGATCACCGACTTGGCCCGAAGCGGCATGGTCTCGGGCAGGGCGGCGATCAGGTCGTCCAGGCGGCGGGGTCGACTCATCGGCGGACAGTCCTGGGATGGGGGCCGGGCCTCGATGTGGTACGGCCGGCACGCTTGGTCCGGCAAGACCGGAAACCATGAAGGGATATCCGCGACGTCTGGAAACTGGCTCGCCGGCTGCGGAAAAAGTCTTCCATCATAGGACGTTGCGGTGTCCGTCCCGGGCCCTTGGCGCCCTGGCGCGCATCGGGAAAACAATTGACATGGATCAAAGTGTTACACTATTCTTGATGTAACGTCAATTTCTGTGTCATGTTGTCGGTGATGGCGCCACGGTGCTCTCCGACGGCTGGATATGGACAGAAAGCGCCTGGGAGGGCCGCCATGCCCACGTGGAAGACCTATGACAAAGGCGATCCCTTGCCGGAGGAATACAAGACTCTGTTGCTAAATCTGATGTCCTTCCAGGCGGACTCCGAGTACGCCGGGGGACAGCGGGTGATGGAGAACATGCGGTTCGCGCCCCGCCCAGAGGAAGCCTATCGACTGTCCAAGAAGGTGATGGAGGAGATGGGGCACGGCTACTACGTCTGGAACCTGATGCAGGACCTGGGCGTAGACGTGGACGCGCGGATTCAAGAACTGGTCACCAACCCGGACAACCCCGATTCCGCCAAGGTGAATGTCATCAACGGGTTCCGAAAGGAAAACTGGTCAGCCTGGTTCGAGGACTGGTATGACGTGGGGCTGTTTTCCACCGTCGTCACGCCGGCCGCGGTGGCCTTCCTTGGGCAGTATCGCGAGTGCTCCTATCTGCCTTGGGCGCGGGTCAATACGCGCATTCACAAGGAGGAACACGGCCACCTGGCCTTCGGGGTCTGGGCCACCAAGCGCAACATCGAGTTCGGTGGTGACAAGGCCCGAGAGATTTGCCAGGCGAAGGTGGAAAAGTTCCTGCGCATTGGCCTGGGCTTCTATGGACGGCCGAGCAAGGGCGGTGTCCGATCGGCCATGTTCGAGAAATACTACGCGTACGGCATCAAGACGCGGACGCCGGAAGAGTTGCAGGCCGAATACCTGGAGTTGCTGGAGAACCGATTGAAAGAGGTGGGCCTGGATCTGCCGCGCGATGTGGAACCCGACTACGACATGCGCGTGGGGTATGAGGCCGGTGACGCGCCGGCCGCCCCCGTTCCCACCGTCTTGACCGTCTCCTGAAGGTATTCGGTGCATTGGGAGAGCGCCCCATGAGCCCCCTCGCGAGTTTGCCCAATCCCCTGTTTGCCAACGGCCGGAGCGTGTTGGCGCGCTTCGGTTACCGGCATCTCGACGACCATGAGAGGCGTGAGGACTGGCCGGATATGTGGGCCCTGTTGCGCGGCGACTTCGCGCTGCCCGCCGGGCAGGCGGTGCCGGGCTATCGGGAGATGGACGACCGCCGCCAGGCCGCCGCCCGGGACTACATGACCCGGCGCCTGCTGGCCGACCGCAACCTGGAGATCTGCGAGCGTCTGCACGTGGAGATTTTCACCAAGGGTGTCAGTGCCGACGCGGTTGAACGCTACGCGGTCGCGCGCGATGCCTATGAGGACAGCGTGGAGGCGTTCGGCGCCGCCCGCGACACGGTGGCCGCCCTGCTGGTGCGCGCCCGCGTGGCCTGACTTTTAACCCCAAACGCGCAAAACGTCGCCGTTGACGGGGTCTATTCGCCAATCGGTTGAGCCCGGCTGTCCAGGTGACGGCCGGCGCTTTGTTATGCGCCGCGACATGGGGCTTTCCCGGTTACCTCGAAGTAGTTATGGTTTCCCGACACGACGCCGTCGGCGGAAAAAGTTTCACTTGAAACTGCTTTTCGCTAAGGTGCGCGAGCCTTTGCCTGTGTGCCCTCGGGCGTGGCCGTCCAGGGTCCCGTTCATTCGCGCGGACCGGCCAAATGGAGCGCGGCACCAGGCTCACCAGACGCACGGACCCCGGGTCGAGCGCCCGAGCAAGGCGACGGGACGTGGCGTGCGCGTGGCGCGTCTCTCCGGGCGGGTCCGGCCCGGACGGCGCAAGACCGAAAACAGACCATAAACAAAACAGGGAGGACACCCCATGACCACTCCGCTCAAGACGGGCCTCATGCTGGCCGGGCTGGCGATCGCCGCCCTGGGCTTGACCGTCTCGGCGCCCGGGGCGGCCCGGGCCGAGGATGATCCGATCCGCGTCGGCTCTTTCCTGGCGGTGACCGGCCCGGCGTCATTCCTCGGCGATCCTGAGTTGAAGACCCTGGAGATGTACATCGAGCGCATCAACCAGGCCGGCGGGCTGAACGGGCGGATGCTGGACCTGGTGCATTACGACACCGCCGGCGACGCCAACAAGGCGCGCACCTTCGTCAAGCGGCTGCTGGAAGATGACGAAGTGGATGTGATCCTGGGCGGCTCCACAACCGGGACAACCATGGCTGTGATCCCGCTGGTGGAACGCGCGGAAGTACCGTTCATCTCCTTCGCGGGTGGCGTGTCCATCATCGACCCTGTCAAGCCCTGGGTGTTCAAGACGCCGCACACAGACCGCATGGCCTGCGAGAAGATCTTCGAGGACATGCGCGGCCGCGGCATCGTCCGCGTGGCGCTGATCTCAGGAACCGGCGGCTTCGGCAAGTCCATGCGCGGCGAGTGCATGACCGTGGCGCCGAGATTTGACATCGAGGTGGTGGCCGACGAGACCTACGGCCCCGGGGATACCGACATGGTCGCCCAGTTGACCAAGATCAAGAACGCCGAGGGCGTTGAGGCGGTGGTCAACGCCGGCTTCGGCCAGGGTCCGGCCATCGTCACGAAGAACTTCGCCCAGTTGGGCTTCGAGGTGCCGCTGTACCAGTCTCATGGGGTGGCGTCCAAGAAGTACATCGAACTGGCCGGAGACGCCGCGGAGGGCGTGCGCCTGCCCGCCGCCGCCCTGCTGGTGGCCGAGAAACTGCCGGCTGGCGACCCGCAGCGCCCGATTGTCGTAGGCTACAAGACCAGTTATGAGGCCGTGTACGGCGATGGCTCCGTGTCCACCTTCGGCGGTCATGCCCTCGACGGCCTGATGTTGTACAAGACGGCGGTCGAGGCCGCCGGCAGCGCCGAGCCGGCGGCGGTGCGTGACGCCCTGGAGAGCATCCGGGGCTTCATGGGCACCGCTGGCGAGGTCACCATGAGCGCCGACGACCATCTGGGCCTCGGACTCTCGGCCTTCCGCATGCTGGAAATCCGGGATGGCGACTGGACCCTGGTGGACTAGGCGCCATGCTTCGACCCCGACGTCCGCCGCGACTCCACGCCCGATGGTCCTTGGCCGGGCTCCGGGTCGCGGTGGCGGTCGCCCGGCCCTTTCCGCCCCCTTCGAGCGATGGATCGCTTCATGCCTCCCGCGTTTGTTGAGTTCTTGCAGTTCCTGCTCTCCGGCATCACCAGCGGCGCCATTTATGCCCTCGTGGGCCTCGGGTTCGCCCTCATCTACAACGCCAGCCACGTGATCAATTTCGCCCAGGGCGAGTTCGTCATGCTAGGCGGCATGCTCACCTGGGCCTTGACCAGCGCGGGCCTCGACTTGCCGCTGGCCATCGGCGGCGCGGTGGCGATCACCGTGCTGGTCGGCATGGCGCTGGAAAAGCTGGCCATCGAGCCGGCCCGCGACGCCAACGTGGTGACCCTGATCATCATCACCATAGGCGCCGGCATCTTCCTGCGCGGCGTGGTCAGCGTGACCCTGGGCAAGGATTTCCATCCGCTGCCCTCGTTCTCGGGCGACGACCCGATCAGCATCCTGGGCGCCACCATCATGCCGCAAAGTCTGTGGGTGCTAGGGGTGAGCGCCCTGGTGGTCATCGCCTTGCAGGGGTTCTTCTCCTACACGCTTCTCGGCAAGTCCATCCTGGCGACCAGCCACAACCGAATGGCGGCCAAGCTGATGGGCATCAACGTGGGATTCGTGTTGGTGCTGAGTTTCGGTCTGTCGGCGCTGCTGGGGGCCATGGCCGGCATCCTGATCGCGCCGATCACCGCCACCAACTTCGAGGTGGGGATCATCCTGGGCCTGAAGGGCTTCGCCGCCGCCATTCTGGGTGGCCTGGGCAACGGCCTGGGGGCGATCGTCGGCGGCCTGACGCTGGGGATCATCGAAAGCCTGGGGGCCGGTTATGTGTCGTCCGATTACAAGGACGCCATCGCCTTCGTGGTGATCCTGGCGGTGCTGTTCTTCATGCCAAGCGGCCTGTTCGGCCGCCGTGGCACCGAGAGGGTGTGAGGCGCGCGACCATGGCTCACAATGTTCGGCCCTCCGGCTACAGCAAGTTCGCCAAGAAGCAGACCTACACCCGCCGCATGAGCACCCGGAAGAGCCGGGCGCAGATGCTGCTGTCCGAGCGCGGCGGTGGGATGGCGTCGCTGCTTCTGGTGATCCTGGTCCTGCCGCTGTTCCTGGCCAACGACTATCACTACGACGTTGCCGTCAACATCGGCATCAACGCCATCGTCGTCGTCGGGCTCAACCTGCTGATCGGCTATGCCGGGCAGATCAGCCTGGGTCATGCTGGCTTTTTCGGGCTCGGCGCCTACACCTCGGCGGTTTTGACCGCGCACTATGGGCTCCATGGCCTGTTGGCCCTGCCCATCGGCGCGCTCGGCGTCGGGGTGCTGGCGTATGCCATCGCCCGGCCGGTGCTGCGCCTGTCGGGGCACTATCTGGCCATGGCGACGCTGGGCGTCGGCCTGATCATCAATATCATCATCAGCCGCGAGGCCTGGCTCACCGGCGGACCCGATGGCATGTACGTGCCGCTCCTGGAGGTCTTTGGGACCGAGGTGTACGGCGGCCCGATGTGGTACTGGATCGTCGCCGCGACCCTGCTCCTGGCGGTGTGGCTGTCATTGAACCTGATCGACAGCCCCGTGGGCCGGGCCTTGCGTGGCTTGCACGGGTCGGAGGTGGCCGCCCAGGTGGCGGGCGTGGACACCACCCGCTACAAGGTGATGGTATTTGTGATCTCGGCGGTCATGGCCGCCGTGGCCGGCAGCCTGGCGGCGCATTTCTCCGAGTTCGTCACCCCTGCCAAGGCGGACTTTTCTCACTCCATTCTGTTCGTCACCATGGTGGTGCTGGGTGGCATGGCCTCCACCTTCGGGGCCGTGGTCGGGGCGGCGGTGCTGACCCTGTTGCCGCAGTTCCTGGCCGATTTCGCGGACTATGAGCACGTCATCCTGGGCCTGATCATGATGACGGTGATGATCTTCATGCCCAAGGGGCTGGTGCCGACGCTGGCCGCCCTGGCCAGGCGTGGCGCGCGGAGGACGGCGCGATGAGCCTGCTGCGCGTGGAGAACCTCGGCATTCAGTTCGGCGGCGTACGGGCCATCCAGAGTCTGGACTTCGTCATCAACCCGGGCACCATCCATTCCATCATCGGTCCCAACGGCGCCGGTAAGACAACCCTGTTCAACATCATCACGGGGATCTATGCGCCGACGGCCGGAGACATCTATCTCGACAATGTGCCGATCACTGGGCGCCGGCCCCATGAACTGGCGCGCATGGGCATGTCGCGGACGTTCCAGAACCTGCAGATCATGAAGACCATGACCGCGATCGAGAACGTCATGGTCGGGCGCCACCTGCACTTGAACCGCAATCTGTTGTCGTGCCTGTTGCGGCTGCCCTCGGTCACCCGGGGCGACCGCCAGGCGCGCAAGCGGTGTGTGGAGCTGATGGAGTCCGTGGGCCTGGGGGCCTACATCGACGCGGAGGCCGGGTCCATGCCTTATGGCGCGCTGAAGCGCCTGGAGATCGCCCGCGCGCTGGCCGCCGAGCCGAAGCTGCTGCTGCTGGACGAACCCGCCGCCGGCCTGAACGCGGCCGAGACCAAGGAAATAGACGAGGTGATCGTCAAGGTGGCTCGCTCCGGGGTCACTGTGGTTCTGGTGGAACATGACATGAAGCTGGTGATGGGCATTTCCGACCATATCCTGGTGCTCGACTACGGCCGCAAGCTGGCCGAGGGCACGCCCGACGAGGTGCGCGCCAACCCCGCCGTCGTTGCCGCTTACCTCGGCAACGTGGGCAATGTGGGCACCGTGGGCACGATGGGTACCGTGAGCTGAGACCGACCATGCTTTTGGAAATCGAGGGACTGTCCAGCCATTACGGCCGTATCCAGGCCTTGAGCGATGTGTCGGTGTCCGTGGGCGAGGGGGAACTGGTCGCCCTGGTGGGCGCCAACGGCGCCGGCAAGACCACCCTGCTGCGCTGTGTGTCCGGGATTCAGCCGGTCTCCGCCGGGCGCATCATGTTCGACGGTCAGGACATCACCAACACCTCGCCGCAGAAGCGCGTGCGGCTGGGGATCAGCCAGGTCCCCGAGGGGCGTCAGGTGTTTGGGCCGCTGTCGGTGGAGGACAACCTGCTGCTGGGCACCGTCAGCCGGCGCGGCAAGGATGTCTCGCGCGACCTGGAGCGCATGTACACCCGCTTCCCCGTGTTGCGGGAGAAGCGCAAGCAGCCCGCCGGCACCTTGTCCGGCGGTCAACAACAGATGCTGGCCCTATGCCGGGCGCTGATGTCGCAACCGCGTGTCATGCTGCTGGACGAGCCGTCCATGGGGCTGGCGCCGCTGCTGGCCGGCGAGATCTTCGATTCCATCGAGATCCTCAAGGAGCAGGGCACCACCATCTTCCTGGTGGAGCAAAATGCCTTCGCCGCCCTGGGCATCGCCAACCGGGGCTATGTGCTGGAGACGGGGTCGGTGGTGCTGTCGGACAGCGGCGCCGACCTGCTGCGCAACGAGCGGGTCAA
>JANQGN010000230.1 GCA_028277295.1 Rhodospira sp. | reverse complement strand
GATGCCGGTGACCGCGATCGAGGCGTTCTTGAGCACCAGTTCCACCACCTTGTTGGCGGTCTTGATGTCCGGCAGGGCCTTCATCACCGGGCTGCGGCCATAGACCTCGCCCGGCGCCTTCACCCAGCGAAAACAGATAAAGGGCGACACCCCGAAGCGCCCCTGGGCGAGCACGGTCACCGCCCCGGCGGGCATCGGCGGGCCAACCGGCGTGGTCACGGCCGCGTCCCCCACCCCTAGCAGCAACGCCGTGTAGGCATACCCGTGCTCGTCGGGGATCACGCACTCCAGCACCGACAGTTCCAGGTCCGGTTCGCGGGCCGCCCGTTGCTCCAGGTCGGGCGACAGCGCGGCCGCCGGGAACCGGGTCCGAAAGGCTGGCAGCGACAGCCGCACCCGCCGGAACACGGTGTCCAGATGCCCCCCCGGACCCTCGTCCAGCGCCACGTCGGCCAGGGGCACGGCGGTGAAGCGGAAGGCCGAGGGCTCGCCTGGCGCCGCCTCCTCGAACAGCAGACAGGCGGTGCCCAGGGTCACCAGGTCCAGATACGCCTGGTGGATCTCGACGGCGAAGTTGGCGCCCTCGAAGTGACCGCGCAGCACCTCCCCGGCCCGCGACAGCACGGGCGCCAGGCGGGCCTGCTCGGCGCTTGACAGGTCTGGCCCGGCCGCCAGGTCGAACCAGCGCGACCAGGGCGGCGTGAGTTGCGCGAGCAGGCTGGCCGCCACCTGATCGACGGCGTCGGGGGCCGTGCCGTCGAACAAGGTGTCACCGCGCCGGGCGCCCGGCGGTCCCGCCGCCTCCGCTGAATCCCGGTAGGGAATGGCGAACGTAGTGCACTCGCGCCACAGGCCCATCCAGTGCTCGCGACGGGCCCAGGCGCGCCGGCATCGTCGCAGCAGGCCCTCTATGACCGCGTCATCGCCCGCCGGCCCGGGCGGCGCGGCGGCGATGGGCCCGAAGGCCGGCGGCAGCGGTTGATCCATGCGGTCAATCTCCCAACAGGGTCTTGGTGCCGTAGGGACCGGAGGACGGCAGCGGATCCAGCACCCCCCGGAAGGAGGTGTTCACGGTCGACGTCCAGCCGCGCGCGGCCCGCTCCTCGGCCTGGCGCCGCTGCTCCTCGGCCTCGTCGGCCCCAGTGTCATCGGGTTCCGGGTCCGGCTCCGGCTCCGGGGGCGGTGGGGGCGACGGTGCGGGTTCGGGCGGCGGCTCGGGCTCGGGCACTGGCGGAGGTGGAGGCGGAGGCTCCGGTGGTGGCAGGGGTGGAAGCGGGTCGGGATAGTCGGGCACATCAGGCGGATCGAAGATTGCGCCCATGAGCGGGCCTCCCTTGGTTGGACTTGGACCGGGCGAGCGGGGCCGCGTCGCCGCCCACACAAGAACGCCCGCCGGTTTGGGTGCCGGCGGGCGAGATATCGTGTGGACACACCTGTCCCCGTTCGATGTTTGTTCTAGTGCCGAACGGCGCGTTCCCCATCAAACTTTTTTTGGCTCTGTCCCGAGCCGGTCCGGAGAAAGCGCGCTGCCTCGTCCGGCGCCGCCAGACGCCGGTACAAGGCATGGGGCGTCAGCGTCCAGCGGGCATGCAGGCCCAGCAGCCGCTTGACCACCTCCACGCAGGTCATGGGCGACCAGGGGGCCTCACGGAGCGGCGGCACCCGGGTGCGGGTCTCCACCACCGTATGCCCCTGATCCCGGAACCAGGCGGCCAGATCGAGCCCAGGACGGTCAGTCACAAGGTCCACACGGGTGACATGGGCCAGTGGATTGACGATCAGCCAGTGGCCAGCCGTGTGCAGCGCCACCAGAACGTGACGAAAGCCGGGGCGCAACAGCCGCAGCCACCAGATGTCCTGGCCGTCCATGAAGACGACCAGCGCCCGAGTCGGCACTGGCTCGGCCGAGTCGGTCCGGATCATGCCACGATCCCCTTTTGCCGCAGCGGCGTGGCCAGCCGGTCCAGGGCCTCGGCCCAGTGCGCGGCGTCGGCGGCCTCCTCCGGCAGGCGCGAATCGGGTGGAGTCAGGCGGCGACCGTGGCGGTCCAGCACTCGCAGATGGTGGCGCTGCAAGGCGTTGGCGCGAACCAGCCGGGTGACGGCGCGGACGATGTCGTCGGGATCGCAGGGCCGCGCGGCGGCCATGGGATCAACCGCCAGGCGAGCACCCTCGGCGCGGTTGAGGCGGGCGCGCTGGTACCAGAGCCAGGCCGACTCGGCCGACTCGAAGGGCGCGATGGGCCGCTCGGCCATCGGCCGGGGGGCGTGACGGGTGCGGGAGTCTCGGGATGGTGTTCGAGGCATGGGGCGGTCTCCTCTTGGTGGGAAGAGACCGCCGACGGTCGCAGGCGCGGAGTCCGGGAGCAAACTCCAACCGTGACGGCGGCACACCCGGCCTTGCAACGCCCCGACACCCTTTTTGCTTGCGACCTACGGGTGATACTAGATTATGTTGCGTGACCTCTGAATCGCCCAACATGGTATAACGACTTGTTTTTCAAGCAAATCGTCCCCAAAAGATCTTCCATGGCGATCCGTGCCAGATCGCTCGGGATTTGCTCCCAGGGCTCCGAACTCGGATGGACGATCGTTCATGACGTTCGATCCGAGAGGGTGCGGGGCATCGATGGAGATCCTTCCTTCGCTGCGCTCCGTCAGGATGAAGCCCTTAAAAAGTGAAAGTCCTCATCCTGAGCGTCCGCAGGACGCGAAGGACCTCCAACGGAGACGAGCACCCTGACGGATCTGTCATC
>JANQGN010000210.1 GCA_028277295.1 Rhodospira sp. | reverse complement strand
TCGTAATAACACTTTTTTGCGCTTCTGGATCAAGGCCTTGCACCCTCGGCGGAGCAAAGCCGCGTCATTGCGAGCCCGCATCTCCTGATGCGGGCGACGCAATCCAGGGCGGAGGACAGTGTCCTTTGCCCTGGATTGCCCCCGTTTGAGTATTTGGGTCGCTTCGCTCCTCGCAATGACGAGGTATGTATTAGCATAGTACAGAGAGTCGACAGCTTCGACAAAGATGTGTGAATCCGGTAGGGTCAGCGCCTGCGGGTGTAGCGCACGCGCCAGCCGTCGCCCTCGGGCGCGGCGAAAGCGGTTTCGGAATAGCCGACCATAGTGGCGATGCGTTGCATCTCGGACCGGGAGGGCAGCGTCTTCCCTCCGACGACGCCCGCCGGGTTGTCCCGGCGGCGCCGTCCGAGAACACCGCCAGACGCAGGGTTTCGGTGTCTGTCGCGTCCTTCATGGTCATGGTCCTCTCGGAGCGGGGGCGTGGACAACGCCGGTGCGGATGCCGATCAGACCGGCGGTTCGTGCGGGCGCCAAGGGGCGGCGGGCGGGTAACCGCCGACGGGGGCCTCTCCCCCGTCAGCGGTGGACCCGGACCCCCCATCAGGAGCCGAGGCCGTTGACCTCCTCCACCGAAAGGTGGTGCATGCCCGGCCAGTTTTCCTCGGCCTTGGCGAGGGTGCCGGCCTTGTCCTCCAGGTACTTCCCGAACGCCACGGCGTTCAGGAACACATAGAGCTTGCCGTCCACGATGTCGGCGTACTGTGGTGCCGCGTCCAGTTTCATGCCGATCGCGACCCCGAAGGCACAGAAGCCGCCGTATTGGGGCAGGTAGCGGTCGGGGTCCGCCTCGAACCGGGCCTTCGTGTCCTCCGAAGCGAAGTAGTAGGCGACCCCGTCGCGTTCGACCGTGAACGTCGCGTCGCCGGGCGTCAACTCCAGGCCGGTCGCCAGCGCCACGGCATCCGCGCCGCGCAGCGCAACCCCGGCGCCAGTGAGGGTGGTGCCCGTGGACACGTTGTACTCGTCCACGGCGAAGGCGGGGGAGACTGCCGACAGGGCGCCCAGGATGGTGGCGCCGGCGATCAAGGTCTTGATGTTGGTCATGGTCATGGTCGTGGTCCTTCCTTTTTCAAAGCGTGCCCATCAGGGCGGGGGTGGATCCTAGGGGTCAGGCGGCCAGGGCGCGGATGCGCTCGACAGCCGTGTTGGTGTCCCACACGGCGTTGGCCACCATGCGGAAGTTGATAAGGGCAGCGAGGTAGCCGTCGCCTTCGGGCACCTTCGCGCCCGCCGTGGCATCGCGGACGACCGCGACCTCGAAGCCCTGTTCGAGGAACTCGCGCATGTGGCTTTCGACGCAGAGGTTGGCGGACATGCCGGCCAGCAGAATCTGATCCACCCGCAGCTTGCGAAGCTGAAGGCCGGCGTCGTTCTGCTCGGGGCCGTATACCTTGTGGGGCGAGGCGATGATCGTCTTGCCGTCGAAGATGAAGTCCTTGTACTCGGGCATGAAATCCGCGCCCGAGCCCTCCAGGCCGGTGGTGTCGAGCGGCCCCGGCCGGTCGAACATCCCGATAGAGTGCATCACCTTTTCAAGGGCCCCCTCGAACCGCCAGCGATGGTCCTGGGGAAAGTAGTAGTGCGGCGAGATCACCACCGGCATGTCGGCGGCCTTGGCGGCCCGGAACAGGCGGCCGATGTTCTCCACCACATTGTGCTCGGTCACACTCTCGCCCACGACGCCCCAGGCGACACCGTCGGAGTGGAGGAAGTCGATCTGCGGATCGACCACGAGCAGCGCGGCGCGCCCTTTCTCCAGGGTCATGGTCGAGGGCGGCAGGGCGGGGTCGGTCGGGTCCGCATAGGCGGCCAGGGTGGCCGCCTCGGCTCGGGATGCGGAGACGCCGACGGCGGCGGCGGCGGCACCCGCCCCGGCCGCGGTGCCCGCGAACAGGAAGTTGCGGCGGTCCAAACCGTGAGGATCCGCGTGATCGTGCGGGGTGTCGTGACGGGTCTTCATGGGATCGGTCTCCTTTCGGTGGGGCCGTCTGTCCGGCCCCGGGGGTGGGAACGGGGTGTCACACCGGCCGCCGGCCGTGCTGTCCGATGGTCGGGTCACAGGCCGAGATCGGACAGCCCCGGGTGTCCCTCGGGGCGGGGTCCGGGCGGCCATCGAAACAGGCGCTCGCTTTCGGCGATGGGGCGGTCGTTGATCGAGGCGTGGCGCACGGCCATCAGGCCGTCGGACCGGAACTCCCAGTTTTCGTTGCCGTAGGCCCGGAACCAGGTGCCGCTGTCGTCGCGCCACTCATAGGCGAAGCGGACGGCGATCCGGTTGTCCGTGAAGGCCCACACCTCCTTGATCAACCGATAGTCCAGTTCGCGGTCCCATTTGCGCTGCAGGAACGCCACGATCTGCTCGCGGCCCCGGATGAAATCCGCGCGGTTGCGCCATCGGCTGTCGGGGGTGTAGGCGGCGGCCACCCGGACGGGGTCGCGGCTGTTCCAGCTATCCTCGGCGGCGCGCACCTTGGCGGCGGCCGATGTGGCATCGAAGGGGGGAAGCGGGGGGCGGGTCATGCCAGCTCTCCAATATGTACCGATCTGTTCAGTTTCAAAGTGGACAGATCGGTACATATTTGCAACCCTTTTTTTCGCATCGCCCCCCCAATTGCTCGGTGTGAGGGCTCGCTCCCTGCGGATTCCAGGCCACCTAAGGCCCGGAAACGTCACAAAAAATGCCAATTCTCTTGCGGATCCGACGGGATCGGGATATGAACAGGTCAGTGCAGAAAGAGGCAGGCATGCGCCCCAGCAAGCGAGACGAGTTGGTTCGAAAGGCCCTGGAGATTTTCTACCGCGACGGATTCCATGCCACCGGCATGGACCTGCTGGCGGCCGAGTCCGGGATCTCCAAGACGACCGTGTTCAAGCATTTCCGCAGCAAGGAGGACCTGATCCTCGCGGTGCTCCGGCTGCGCGATGAGGATTTCCGCAACTGGCTGTTCCGCCGGATGGAACAGGCCGGGCCGCCGCGCGCGCAGTTGCTGGCGATGTTCGATGCCCTGGCCGAGTGGTTCGCCTTGCCCACGTTCCGGTCCTGCATGTTCATCAAGGCCGCGTCGGAGTACCCGGACCAGGCTCACCCGATCCACGTTCAGTCGGCCGAGCACAAGCGGCTGCTATTCCTGCGGGTGCGCGATCTCGCGGCCGAGGCGGGTGTCGAGGACCCCGCCGCCCTGGCGCGCGCCCTGCTGTTGCTGAAGGAAGGGGCGATCGTGACCGCGCATTTGGGCCATGAACGCGATCCCGCCGGGGACGCCAAATCCGTCGCGGCCGCGCTGCTGTCGTCCCTGTCGGCGTAAGCCGGGCCCAGCGCCTGGCCCCAAGACTCTGGACAGGTGGGTTGGCTCTGAGGTGATCTCCCTGGAGACACAGGAGGGCCCACGACGCCGAAGCAGACCCGCCGCAACCACAGTGCCGCATTCAAGGCCAAGGTGGCCCTGGAGGCCCTGCGGGGCGAGAAGACCGTGGCCGAGTTGAGCGCCAAGTACGAAGTCCACCAGACGCTGATCAACCAGTGGAAACGGACGCTGACCGAGCAGGCGTCGGCGGCG
>JANQGN010000187.1 GCA_028277295.1 Rhodospira sp. | reverse complement strand
AAAAAGTGAACGTCCTCATCCTGAGCGTCCGCAGGACGCGAAGGATCTCCAACGGAGACGAGCACCCTGACGGATCTGTCATCCGGGTTCGGAGCCCTGCAAAAGGTCTTCCAGGGCGATCTGTGCCAGATCGCTCGGGATTTGCTCTCGGCATGACCATGGCTCAAGGTGTCGCAGGTCACGGGCCGATAGCCCGTGGCCGCCAGCGCCTTGCAGACGTGACTGCCGATAAAGCCAGCGCCGCCGGTCACCAGGATGGTGTGCGTCATCGCGCGGTCCCACCTCGCCCGCGCAGCAGCGCCCCCACCCGGCTCGCCAAACGCAGCGGCGCGGCCAGATCCCACCAGACCGAACCGAGAATCTCGGCGGCGGAGCGGGGGCGCTCGGCGCCCAGCAACCGGCGCAGCGGCGCCGTCACACGCCAGGAGGTGGAAGCCCTCAGAGCCGTCAGCGTGGGATCGGACCCGGTTCCATCCGCCAGGGCCGGCAACGGCGCGGTCCCATCGAGAGCACCGGGCTCCCACGCCAGGACCTCGGGCAAGCACCCCAGACGGTAGCCGGCCAGTGCCACCGCGTGATCGGGCGGCATGGCCGGAAACCGCGTCAGCGCCGCCGCCAGCGCCGTCCGGCGAACCATCAGGGCGCCGGCATGCAACCCATGCCCACCCGAGGCTCCGGCGGTCACCGCCCCGGTCACGAATGGCCGCGCCCGGGGGCGACCATCGGCCGTCCCGGCCAAGGGAAGCACCCCGTCCCAGCCAGACGCCACGGCCGCCCGCCACAAGTGCTCGCCCGCCTCCGGGCGTACGATCATCCCCGCCGCCCGAAGAAACAGAAAGGGGGTGGCCGCGACCCGCGCCGCGCCGGCCAGGTCGGTGTCGCCGTCCATCTCCAGCTCCGACCATGGCGCGGTCTCCAACACCTCCACCCGCGCCGGTTCCACCGGCGGCATCACCGCCCGGCGCATCCAGGCCAGCCAGCACGCCGTTGTCTCCGCTGGTGGCACGGCGACTCGGGCGCGGCGCGGGGGGCCGGCCAGCGCCCGCCGAAGAGCCTCGGCCAGAGCCGCCGGCTCGGGCTGGAACAGCACGTGGGAATGATCGTCGGGGTGAATCAGTTCCGCGATTCCCCCCACGTCGGCGGCCAGGAAGGGCACCCCGGCCGCCAGACACTCCATCACCGTGTAGGGCGCATTCTCCACCAGCGACGGCATCACCGCCAGCCGCCCCCCCTCGGCCAGCCAGGACACGGCCTGCTGGCTGTCCAGGTCTGATATCACGGTCCCCGGATGGCCAGCCAACAGCGTGGGGGACGCGACACCACCGGAATGGGCATGCTTGCCCAGGAACGTGACCGGCGGCATGTCCTCGCCCAGCGCCGCCCCCAGCATCGCCGTCGCCTCCAGGAACACCAACAGCCCCTTGCGGGTCTCCAGGCGTCCGAAGAAGACGATGTCACGCACCGGCGCCGGGTCCGTCGGCCACGGCGGCACCAATCGCGGCAGGAGATTCTGTTGAACGTGGACGCGCGGCGGGAAACACCAACCGCGCGCCGCCATCCAGTCAACAAGGTAGCGAGAGGGGCTGACCACAACGTCGGCCAAGGCCACGCAGGCGCGCTCCATGGCATCCACGGCCTGGTGGACGGGCCGCACCGGATCGCCGTTGCCCTCGGCGTGCCAAAGCACCGGGCTGTGGGTTCCGACCACGATCAGCGCGCCATCCTGACGATGCGACCCGGCCCGCCGCGCCTGGAGCGCATGGTAAAGAACGCCCTGCCACTCGGGGGCATAGATCACGTCGAAGGGCGCATGCGCGGCCAGCCATTCGTGAACCCACCAGGACCATCGCGGTGCCTCGGTCTCGGCGCCGAAGGTCGTCTCCACCGCACCGCCCGCCGGCAAGGGCACCAGCGCCACGCCCCGCGCCTGCCACACCGCCTGCCAGTGGGCGATATCGGCGGCTTCGCAATACGACCCGAAGACGTAGAGCACGGTGACGTCATGACCCTCGTTCGCCAGCGCCCAGGCCAGGGCGGCACAGGCCGTACCAATGCCCCCATTGCGCACCGGTCCAACGAAGTCCGGGGTGACAAGGCACACCCGGCGCCGCCCCAGGTCCGGGCCGGATGTGGGCAACGGGGTGGGGTCCGGCCGCGCCGCCTGCCGGTCGCCCATCTCGCGGCGCCAGCGCGCGCGTTCCTGATCACGCAGCAGGGCGACGTCCAAGGGGCGGCGGGCCAGGCGCGGATCCGTCAGGCGGTCCACGGCGTCGGCCCAGGGGCCGAACAGAGCCTGGCCATCCAGAAGCGACCGGCGCAAGGCCAGGATATCCTCGGGCAACGCATCGCCGGCCCGCGCGGTCAACAGGAGGTCCCACACTCGTTTCAGCATCGGCGGCAGGCCCGCGTCGGGTGCGGGGCGATGGTGTCGCAGGTCGTCCGCGACCACCGCCCGGGCCCGCGCCACGGCCTC
Organism: Rhodospira sp.; assembly: GCA_028277295.1. GTDB lineage: Bacteria > Pseudomonadota > Alphaproteobacteria > Rhodospirillales > Rhodospirillaceae > Rhodospira. The sequence goes on along the minus strand of JANQGN010000187.1, from coordinate 7,484 downwards.
GGCGGAGGCGTTCAGGCCAAGGGCCGTCGACAGCTCGGCGATCACGGTCTCGGGACGCTCCACCAGATCATCGAACACGACGGTCGGCGGCATGCGCCCCAGGTCCCCCAGGGGCTCCAGGGTGTGCTGCGCCCAAAGCAGCCGCGCCTGCGCCGGGCTGAGATCATCGCGCTTTTCCAGGGACCGACAGACCGCCAGCGGGTGGCGCAGCCCCAGGACCGGTTCCATGGTCAGGCCCAGGTCGTTGAGGATCGCCGTCCACAGCGGCATCAAACGGCAGATTCGGGGATCCTTGAACCCGAAGGGCCGGCCGCCGGCCGCCGCTACCTCCTCGCGCAGGATGGTCCGCAGCCGCGCGCCCACCGCCGCCACGTCGGGGCCGGTCCACCAGCCGTCCGGGTAGGGCAGCGACACCTTGCCCCCGGGCCAGGCGCGATCGAGCAGCGTCAGGATGTCTTCGTGCGCGGCGACGATGCCCGCGTGTTCCCAGAAGCCCCGTTCATTGTCGGCCCGCCCGGGGATCAGCCGGTCGCCAAAGGACACGCCCAGTTCCGAGAGCACGTTGGCCAACACCGACGTGCCGCTTCGATGCATGCCCAGCAGGACAATGACCCGGCGGGACGGCGCTCTTGCTTCCATGGACTCCTTCCCCATGGGGCCTTGACCCCTGTCGAAGACGTGCCGGCTTGCCGTAAACGGGGGTTGCCGATATCAGGGGAGGCACGCTAACGCACGTTGTCAGGCCACACAACGGCCCACCCCTTGAGGTTCATGCCGTGGACCAGCGGCGAATGGCGATGTTCATCCCCTGAGTCGCACCGGCCCGCTCCCCCACCCCCTGGATCCGGACCCGCCCCATGTTGACGTTCCTTGGCATCGGCGCCCAGAAGTGCGGCACCACCTGGCTATACGAGAACCTTCGCCGGCACCCTGGCCTGTTCATGCCTGGGGACGTCAAGGAACTGCACTACTGGGACCAGCATCGGCGCCACGGGCTGGACTGGTATCGCGGCCACTTCACGGCCAACACCGAGGGACGGCCGGCCGGCGAGATCACGCCCGCCTATGCCATCCTGGACCCAGCGGTGATCCACGACGTGCGGGACACTTTCCCGGACATCAAGATCCTCTATCTCGTGCGCAATCCGGTGCGCCGCGCCTGGTCGTCGGCGCTCATGGCCCTGAAGCGGGCGGAGATGACGCTCGACGACGCCTCGGACGCCTGGTTCATCGACCACTTTCACTCGAAGGGATCCCGCCAGCGCAGCGATTACGAAACCTGCCTGCGGCATTGGGCCACGGTGTTCCAGCGCGAGCGCATCCACGTGGAGCTGTTCGACGATATCAAGGCCGATCCGCGCGGTGTGCTGAAACGGTGCGCCCGCCACATTGGCGTCGATCCGGGGTTCTTCGATGGCATACCCGACGACACACTGGCCGAGGCCCACTTCCCTGGCTCGGGAGACACCATCCGGCCATCGCTGCACGCCCATCTGGTGGCCCACTTCACGCCGCGCATTCGCGCCCTGGAAGACTACCTGGGCCGCGACCTGTCGGCCTGGCACCGCCAGAATGGTCTGCTGCCCGCCACCTCGGGCAACGGGGCCAAAGGGGCCGGGCGGGGGGCGACACGCCCGGGGCTGCTGGCCTGGCTGCGCCGCGCCGTCGCCGCCAATGATCCGGACAGCCCTTCCGGGCCATCCGGTCCCGCATCCTCGTGACGTCGGCAAGGGGTCAGGACATCACCTCGGACCGGCCCTCCGACAGGATCCGCACCTCGCAGCGAAATCCCAGGTCCACCGGCCCCTTGGAATGGGCCGGACGGCGGTCGGGAATCATCTGGAACATGCCGGCATCGGTGATGCGATGCAGCCAGTACCGCTCCCCATCACGCATCGCCGAGAGGCCGCAGTTAAAGAAATAGGTGCCACGCGTCAGGAGGCAGCGGAACCGGTGCACCACCTCCACCACCGTGCCGGCGGACACGTGGTCAATCATCTCGTCTGTGTCGATGGTCGAGCCCGCGGCCAGCGGCACGCCTTCCGTGGTCTTGATTTGCAGGCCGGCGGCCAGCGCCCAGGCCTCCGCATGGATCCGCGCCCGCACCCGCAGAATGAAGACCTCGCCCGGGATCAGCATGTTGACCCGCTCGCCGTCGGTGGTGGTGAGCTGAACGCGTTCGATCTCCGCCCCCTGGCTGGCAAAGCTGACGGTGCTTTGCGGCACCAGGCCGGGGTTCCAGTACGGTTGGTCGCCATCCCGCAACGGCGCCGCCTGACCGATCGCCGAGGGCGGCGAGCCAGCCGGATCCAGGGTGTTGTCGCCGCCGATGACCGGCGCGGCCTCGTCGATGCGGGGGCGGTCGGCGGCGAGGGCCTGTGCCGCGCGGCCCGCCTTCAGGGCCTCGCGGAAGGCGGGCGCCTTCTCGGCCGGCATGTACAAGAGCTTCTGGTAGCAGTTCATGCCCAGGCGCGGCGGCCCATCGAACAGCTTTTCTCCCTGGTCCAGCAACACCACCCGGTCGCACAGGCTGATGACCTGCCCGGAACTGTGACTGACGAACAGCACCGTCGCGCCGTTGTCGCGCAAGGTGTCCAGGCGCGCCAGGCAGCGGCGCTGGAACGCCTCGTCGCCCACGGCCAGCGCCTCGTCGACAATCAGGATATCGGGCCGCACGTTGATGGCCACCGCGAACGCCAGGCGGATGACCATACCGCTGGAGTAGGTCTTGATGGGCTGGTCTATATAATCGCCGATGTTGGCGAAGGCGGCGATGTCGTCATAGATCGCCTCCACCTCGGCGCGCTCCAGGCCCAGGATGGAGGCGTTGAGGAACACATTCTCCCGGCCCGTGAAGTCCATGTTGAAGCCCGAGCCCAGCTCCAGCAGCGCCGACACGCGGCCCTGCACCGCCACGGTGCCGGCGGTGGGCTGAAGGGTGCCGCAGATGATCTGCAGCAGCGTCGACTTGCCGGAGCCGTTGCGGCCAATGATGCCCACCGTCTCGCCGCGCGCCACCTCCAGGCTGACCCCGCGCAGCGCCCAGAACTCCCGGAAGTAGCGCCGCCGCCGAAAGAACGCTTGCTTCAGCCGGTCCTGGGGGCGGTCGTAGATCTGGTAGACCTTGCTAATGCCGGCGGCGCGCACGGCCCAGGTGTCGGCGGGCGGCGCCTCGGGGTCGGTCGGGACGGTATGGGGTTCGGCGGTCAAGGGTCGGGACGCTCCGGGGATCGCGGATGAGGCGCGCAGGCATACCATATCGACGCCGGCGCGGCCCACCCTTGTCGGGGCGGCGGGTCCGTCCGGCGCCCCGTCAGGACTCGCGCGGGCGGCAGGGCGTCGTGGCCTCCGGCGGTCCATCCTCGCCCTCCAGACCGGGCGGCGTGGTTCGCCATGGATAGCCCTTCAGCGCCTGGGCATATCCCAGCGCGTACAGGCGCCCCATGTAGACCGGATCGAAACCGGGGTCCACCTCGGCATCGAAGCCGGCGGGAATGAAGCCGAGGCGATAGGTGAAGCCATGCTTTTGCGCGGAGACCCACAAGCGGGTCAGATCGCCCCGCGTTTGCGAGCGAATCAGCGCACTGGCGGTCTTGGCGAAGATGCTGCTCAGGCGCAGGTCCACCGCCGTCTGGTCCGGCTCCAGCTTGTTGTTTTGCAGCATGTAAAGGTGAAGGGTGTGGGGAAACGGCATTTCCCGCACCGCCGAGATGTCAAGCTGCACCGGAATGCCGAAGATGGAGTTCAGAACCCCGCCGTCCACATGCAGCTCCTGATAGGTAACGCCGTCCACGGTGACGTCGAAGAACACCGGCGGAAAGGCGCCCGGCACCGCCGCCGAGGCCAGCATGATCTTGCGAAACAGCGTGAGCCGGTCGGACAGTCCGCTGGTGGCGAGGGCGCCAATGTCCCAGATCACCGGGCGTTCCGCGTCCAGGTTGGTGGTGCCGATCAGCAGCCGGCGCCCATCCCGATGGGCGGCGCCGATGGCATCCAGCATCTCCTGGGAGGCGAACCGCGCCACCAGGCGCTCGATGGGGGTCGACTGACCCAGCGACAACGCCCCAAACAGCGCCTTCACGGGCGCCAGCACAAGAATTTCCCCCACTTCGGGGGTGGTGAAGGCATCCCGAAGCTGGTCGTCCCAGGCCGGCCCTAGGAACGCGAACGGGGCGACAAGAGCACCGGTGCTGATGCCCGTGACGACGGCAAAGCGCGGACGCGTGCCGCAGGCGGTCCAGCCATTGAGCACGCCGGCGCTGTAGGCCCCGTCCCAGGCGCCGCCGGACAGGGCGAGCATGGACGTCGAGAGGCCGCCCTCCGGCCGCCCCCGCTCCTCATAGCGCCGCAGCAGACGCTCTCTCGCGCGCGCGATCATGGTCTCGGCATCCGGTGGCCGTTCATCGCCCCACCGGCGCAACGCCGCCATGCCGCCCACCGTGGCCTGCTCGATAACCATTTCGGGCACCGGCGAACGGTCCGGTGTCAGGGTTGAGCAACCGGCGATAAGCCCACAGACGCACAGCCCCAGAACGGCACCGACGCGCCGGAGCGCGGGCGACAACGAGGCGGGCACAGGGTTCATGACAACGGGCTCCAACGAGAACACAACCGCCCGGTTCGCCCCGGTTTCCGGCGGCCCCGGCCATCGGGCGCCCAGCGATCGCGGGGCATGGTCGCCCATCCCCCGCCCCCACACAAGGTGCCAGGACCGACACCGCGGGCGGATGAGCCACGCGCGGCCCAGACTCGTCCCGAACGCGATTCCGCCGCCGCGGGACCGGGTCTAGACTTGCCAAGCTTCCCAGGCTTGGGCACCATCTCGCCCCGCCGAGCCGGCGGAGGATGACACTTAATGGGTGTGTTTTCCGCCGAGCACGACCCGAAGGAACCTCTTTCATGTCCCTCAAGGATATCCTGGTTCACGTGGACTCCTCGCATCATTGCAAGGCGCGGCTGGACGCGGCGGCGGCCCTGGCGGCGCGACACGGAGCCCGGCTGACCGGATTGTTCGTGCGCACCACCCCTCACGTCCCCCAGTTCGTCATGTCGCAGTTAGGACCGGAGGTGACCCAGGCGCAGCGGCGCTTCGCCGACGAGGCGGCGACCAAGGCCCGCGCTCTGTTCGACGAGGCCACCGTCAGGGCCGGGGTCGCCGCCGAGTTCCGCGCCCCCGAGGGTGAGTTGCTGGACACCCTGGTGTTGCACGCCCGCTACAGCGACCTCATCGTGGCCGGCCAGTACGATCGCCGCGACGACAACATGGCCGATGAACGCGAGGCCGCTGATCACGTCATCCTGGACTCCGGCCGGCCTGTCATGGTCGTGCCCTATGCCGGGCACTTCCCGGTCATCGGCGAGACCGTCATGGTGGCCTGGAATGCCAGCCGCGAAGCCACGCGCGCGGTCAATGACGCGCTGCCGCTGCTCCGGCAGGCCAGGATCGTGCACGTGCTGGCCGTCAATCCGCGCCACAACGGGGTCAACGGTCACGGCGACATCCCCGGCGCCGACATCGCCAGCCACCTTGCCCGCCATGGCGTGAACGCCGTCGCCGAGCATGTGGTGGCGCGCGATGTGGATGCGGGCAATATGCTGTTGTCGCGCGCCACCGACGAGGGCGCCGACCTGATCGTCATGGGGGCCTATGGCCGCTCCCGCCTGCGGGAACTGGTGCTGGGCGGCGCCACCTGGCATATCCTGAATCACATGACCGTGCCGGTGATGATGGGGCATTGATCCGGGGGGGGCTCACCCCTTATGTCACGCCGCGCTGAGCACGACTCATCGCGGCGTGATGGTCGCGCGACAAGGCGCGGCGGCCGGTCGGCCTTTCCAACCTGCCATGGGGTTCACTCATGGCAGGCCGGTATCGCGCCGTTCGGCCATGACCCGTGGCGGGTGAGCGCGACTCGTTGGCTCTCCTTCAGGACTCCCTCCCGTTTCCGATCGGAACACGCATGAAACTCAATCTCGGCTGTGGATTCCGGAAGCTGCCCGGCTGGATCAACGTGGACGCCGCCACGGCCTGCAAGCCCGACCAGGTGGTGGACATGGAGCGGCTTCCCTGGCCATGGCCAACCGACAGCGTCAACCAAGTGCTGCTGTGCCATGTCCTGGAGCACCTCGGGGAAAGCCGCAGCCGGTACCTCGCCATCATGCGGGAGCTATGGCGGGTCTGTGCCCCCGACGCCCAGATAACGATCGTTGTGCCGCACCCGCGCCACGATTCTTACCTGGGCGATCCCACCCATGTGCGCCCGATCACCGCCGACGGGCTGGCCCTGTTCGATCGCGCCCGCAACGCCCGCTGGATCGCCTCGGGGGCCGGCAATACGCCGCTGGGCCTCGTCCTGGGGATCGACTTCGCCCTGCTGAAAACCCGCCATCGCCTCGACGCGCGATGGCGCGCTCGCCTCGCCAGCGGCGCGGTCACTCATGACGAGGTGGTCGAGGCCGTGCAAACCCATGCGAACGTGGTGCAGGAAACCCGGATCGAGCTGCGCGCCGTGAAACCCCCGCGAGCCGTGCCGGGTGCCGTCGATCCGACCGCGCTGACGGACGGACGGCGGCCGTGATCGACGGGGCCGCGCCCCCCACGCTGCCGGGCGGCGAACCCTTCTTCGTCACCGGCGAGGCGCGTTCGGGCACAACCTGGCTGATGCTGCTGCTGGACGCCTGCCCTGGCATCATCTGCCGGGGCGAGGACTATTTCGACGAGCTGGGGCATCTGCTGACGCACGCGCTGAACAGCTACAACGCCAAGTTCCGGCGCGAAGGCCACTGGGCCAGCAACACCAATGCCTGCCGCTTCGTTCAAGAGGATATCGATCCACTGCTGCGCCATGCCGTGCTGCGCCTGCTGGCGCGGGATCTGCCAGCGGACACACGGCGGGTGGGGTCCAAGTTCCGGCAGTTGCCGCTGTCCCTGGGCCGGTTCACCCAGACCCTGTTTCCCCGATCCTCGGTCGTGCACATCGTCCGCGACCCCCGCGACGTGATCGTCTCGGTCTTTCACTTCAATCGTCGCAACAACCCGGACAAGGCGCGGCGCCTAGAACCGACACTGGCCGACGCCGTGCGGCGCCTGCTGCCGATCTGGACGAGAACGGTCACGGCCCTCGAGGGCTTTGGCGCCGCCCAACCAGACCGGTATCTGCGGGTGCGTTATGAGGAGTTGGTGTCCAGCCCGGAGGCGGCGCTGCGCCAGGTGCTGATCGCCGTGGGACACCCCGCCGCGCCGGCCGAGGTCGCCGCCGCGGTTCACGCCGCCCGGTTCGACCGGCTGAGCGGCGGGCGCGACCGGGGTCAGGAAGACACCACCGCGTTCTTTCGGCGCGGCGAGGTGGGCGGCTGGCGCGACGCCTTTGATGACGCCAGTCACACCGCGTTCGAGGCCAGCGCCAATCAGGACCTGCTGGCCCGACTGGGCTATACATAGCCATGCCAACGGTCACGGGCCCCGACTCTGGAAGGTCTGGGCC
>JANQGN010000056.1 GCA_028277295.1 Rhodospira sp. | reverse complement strand
CCGACTACCTGGCCTTCGACGCGGCCGAGCGCTTCGACGCCATCACCCTGATCTACGGTGATCTCTGCCCGCTCTCGCCGGAGAAGCGCCAGCGGCTGTACTCGGTTTGGCGGCGTCACCTGAAGCCCGGCGGGCGCGTGGCCCTGGACGTGTCCACCCGCGCCCGCTTCGAGACCCTGCGGCCGGGCGCTTTCGCCGAGCGGCGGTTGATGGGCGGCTTCTGGGCGCCCGGGGACTACCTGGGCCTTCAGGAGACCTTCCTCTATGACGCCGAAAGCCTGTGCCTGGAGCGCTATACAATCGTCGAGGCCGAGGGCCGCGTCTGGCGGGTGTACAACTGGTTGCAGCATTTCACCGTGGAGACGCTGACGGCCGAACTGGAGGCCGCCGGCTTCGTGGTCGAGGACGTCCACGGGGATCTGGCCGGCGCGCCCCGGACCCCCGAGTCCCACGACCTCGGCGTCATCGCTCGCCTGGCCGGCGACGCGCCGTGAACCCGCCCCCGAGACCGGCCACGCGCCCGCGCCTGGACCAGCTCCTGGTGGACCGGGGGTTGGTCGACAGCCGGGCACGCGCCCAGGCGCTGGTGATGGCCGGGCTGGTGTTCTCGGGCGAGCGTCGCCTGGACAAGCCCGGTCAGCGGCTGGCGCCCGGCGTGGCGCTGGAGGTGCGCGGCCAGGATCACCCCTGGGTCTCGCGCGGCGGCCTGAAGCTGGCGGCCGGACTGGACGCCTTCGGCATCGACCCGAGCGGCGTGCTGGCCCTCGACGTGGGCGCCTCCACCGGCGGTTTCACCGACGTGCTGCTGGCGCGCGGCGCCGCGCGGGTCTACGCAGTCGACGTGGGCTACGGGCAACTGGCCCACAAGCTGCGCGTCGACGACCGCGTGGTGGTGCTGGAGCGCACCAACGCCCGCCACCTCACCGCTGAACAGGTCCCCGAGCCGGTCGACCTGGTGGTCTGCGACGCCAGCTTCATCGGTCTGCGCACCGTGCTGCCGGCGGCCCTGGCCTTGCTGCGGCCGGGCGGGCACCTGTTGGCGCTGATCAAGCCGCAGTTCGAGGTCGGCAAGGACCGCGTCGGCAAGGGCGGCGTGGTGCGCGACCCGGCCCTGCACGCCGAGGTCCGCGAGACCATCGCCGGCTGGCTGGCGGGGCTGCCGGGCTGGACCGTTCTGGGCGTCACCGACAGCCCCATCACCGGCCCCGAGGGCAACCATGAGTTCCTCATCGGCGGGCGGTTTAACCCGCATTTTTCACCAGCACGAGAGCCGTGATCGGTTAGAGCCCGTCCGGAAAGTTTCGGGGGCCTCAATATGTAGTGTGCCTGTGCCCGAATCGCATGCCGTATGTGGCGTTTTGAAAGGCTTTCCGGACAGACATTTAGAGCCCGTCCGGAAAGTTTCGGGGGCCTCAATATGTAGTGTGCCTGTGCCCGAATCGCATGCCGTATGTGGCGTTTTGAAAGGCTGTCCGGACAGGCCCTAGGTCACTGCTCAATGAGTTCCTGTCCGCGCCCCCCTCATTCTCTCCATCGCCGGCATTTTTGCGTTGCTCTCCATTCTGGAAGACTGGGATAAGTAGTCGCCCACTCTCCCTCAGGCTGCCACCACCTTGCCATCGCGCAGCGTCACCACCCGGTCCATGCGCCTGGCCAGATCGGGATTGTGGGTGGCGATCAGGGCGGCCAGTCCCTCCCGCCGCACCAACCGCAGGAACTCGGCGAACACACCATCGGCGGTGTGCGGGTCCAGGTTGCCGGTGGGTTCATCGGCCAGCAGCACCCGGGGACCGTTGGCCAGGGCGCGGGCGATGGCCACCCGCTGCTGCTCGCCGCCCGAAAGCTGCCCGGGTCGGTGCCGGGCGCGCGGCGCCAGGCCCATGCGGTCCAGCAGATCGCGGGCGCGCGCCCGGGCCTCGCGGCGGCCCGTGCCGGCGATCATTTGCGGGATGATCACGTTTTCCTCGGCGGAGAACTCGGGCAGCAGGTGGTGATACTGGTAGACGAACCCCAGATCGCGCCGCCGCATCCGTGTGCGCGCGCCGTCCCGCAGACCGCCCGCATCCTGCCCCGCCAGGATCACCGCGCCGCCGTCGGGCCGCTCCAGCAGCCCGGCGATCTGTAGCAGCGTCGACTTGCCGGAGCCCGACGGTCCCACCAGGGCGACGATCTCGCCGGCCGCCAAGGTCAGGTCGGTGCCCTTGAGCACTTCCAAGGGTGGGGCGTCGGCCTGGCGGAAGCGGCGTTCCACCCCCTTGAGGACAAGCGCTGGCTGCGCCTTGGTCGGTTTATTCATAGCGCAGCGCCTCCACGGGATCGGTGCGCGCCGCCCGCCATGAGGGATACAGCGTCGCCGCCAGGCTGAGCCCCAGGGACATGAGGGCCACCGAGACCACCTCCATGGGGTCCATCTCCGCCGGCATGCGCGACAGGAAGTAGATTTCCGGAGAGAACAACTCGGTCCCCGTCAGGCTTTGCAGGGCCTGGCGAATGGTCTCGATGTTCTCGCAGAACACAACCCCCAAGGCGACCCCGGCCGTGGTGCCGACGATGCCCACGCTGGCCCCGGCCAGGAAGAACACCCGCATGATCGATCCGCGCGTGGCCCCCATGGTGCGCAGGATGGCGATGTCCCGGGCCTTGTCCTTCACCAGCATGATCAGGCCGGAGATGATGTTGAAGGCGGCCAC
>JANQGN010000016.1 GCA_028277295.1 Rhodospira sp. | reverse complement strand
TTCAATCCACGCCCCCGTGTGAGGGGGCGACCGCCGTCCCCGCCGTGGCCGGCAACATACGTATCAGTTTCAATCCACGCCCCCGTGTGAGGGGGCGACCTCGAAGCGCTCCATGCGCGCATCGATGGTGACCGGTTTCAATCCACGCCCCCGTGTGAGGGGGCGACCCTCCCGCGAGCCGGTGTCCGAGGGCATTTATGAGTTTCAATCCACGCCCCCGTGTGAGGGGGCGACATTGTTTTCTTGCGCAGTCCACCTGCATCAACGAGTTTCAATCCACGCCCCCGTGTGAGGGGGCGACGCGACCCGGGCGTAAAATCCTCCGTGACGTGGTGTTTCAATCCACGCCCCCGTGTGAGGGGGCGACTCGCCATTACTCATGTCCTTCCTGGAGTAAGCGCAAGTTTCAATCCACGCCCCCGTGTGAGGGGGCGACTCCGCGACCTTGCTGTCAGTAAAACACGTGCAGCGGTTTCAATCCACGCCCCCGTGTGAGGGGGCGACACGTGAAACACTGTACACGCCCCCGTAGAACAGGGTTTCAATCCACGCCCCCGTGTGAGGGGGCGACCTGAAGGTGGGGGGGTGAGAACTGACGGAAGCGGAGTTTCAATCCACGCCCCCGTGTGAGGGGGCGACAACGGGAGGCCGCAAAGGCGGCCCGGGAAAAAGCTGTTTCAATCCACGCCCCCGTGTGAGGGGGCGACACGCGTCGTCCAGCGGCTTCGGCTAAGTTAAAAAGTTTCAATCCACGCCCCCGTGTGAGGGGGCGACCGTCGCGTGACACCGTGACTCCTCCAGTCACAGAGGTTTCAATCCACGCCCCCGTGTGAGGGGGCGACGTCCCTATATTCACTCGCTCGGGCGAAGCGGCAAGTTTCAATCCACGCCCCCGTGTGAGGGGGCGACCTTTTCGGTACCGTGTTTAGGTTGACCTAACCGAGTTTCAATCCACGCCCCCGTGTGAGGGGGCGACCGCGCCAGTATAAGCCACGAGACTGGCTTGAGAAAACAGGCGATTTGCGCGAACCCTTGGACACAAGGCCGGAACGGCGAGCGCCGCACCCGCCCCTTGGGCCGGATAGCGTTGTTTTTCAGGGGGATAGCTTTGGCGCGAACCGGCCGGTGTGGAGCCGCCCGCTTCCGGTTCGCGCCTGGGCATCGACGCTGTCAGGGGGGCGCGAGGGTTGGCCGGCTACAGGATCAGGGGACCCTCGAGGTCAAGCGCTGGCTTGGCGCCCACATGTTCCACGCGACGTTGCCAGTTGGCGCCCAGATTGTAGTACCGCAGGCTGTCATGGGCGGGGTCGATGATGTCTTCCAGGCGCGCCTTCAACGCCGTCCACTGGGCTGGGCTCACCGTGATCTCGAAAACCGACAGTTGAACCCTCTGGCCGTAATCCTGGCAAGCCCTGGCGACCCGGCGCAACCGACGCGCCCCGCCGGGGGTGGCGACGGCGACGTCATAGGTGACCAGAACCATCATGGCGCGATGCCTCCGTCCATTGGTCGGCGACGAGCGGGGCTCCTCGCCATGTGTGTCCGCGCACTATCCAGCACAGTGGCCGGCCCGTCTGGCCGGCCCGTTTGGCCGGCTCGCTGTGGCGGGCGCGTCAACGCCGTCAGACCAGGGGCGGCGCTCTTCGCCGGGCCGGTACAGGCGGCGGCCCGCGCACGAAGCGCTCCTTTTTCCACAGACCCCGACCAGTTTATAGAGTGGTATGGGTCTCACTTCCACATCCATGGGGGATAGGCGTCCAGGTCACCCCGGAGGTGGCGCGCCAGCAACTGCGCCTGGAGATGGGGAACCAGCCCCAGCGGCGCGGACTCGCCCAGAAAGGGATGACGGCGGTTGTCGCGCTTGCGCTCCTGCCAGGTGGTCAGCACCGTCTTGCGCGCCTCGTCGGTCAACAGGACGGCGCCACCGTCCAGGGTTTGAAAGTCACCCGCACACACTTGCCGGCGGTTGATCAGGGACAGGGCCAGCCGATCGGCGAGGATCGGCCGCAGGTCCTCCATCAGGTCCAGGGCCAGGCTGGGGCGCCCGGGTCGATCGCGATGCAGGAAGCCCACGGCCGGATCAAGGCCCACGCTTTCCAGCGCGGCCCGACAGTCGTGGACCAGCAGGGTGTAAAGAAAGGACAGTAGCGCATTGACGGGATCACGGGGCGGGCGCCGGGTGCGGCCTTTGAACCGGAACACGCCGTTCGTCTCGACCCGGACCAGGTGGTGAAAGACCGAGAAGTAGAGTTGCCCCGCCTCGCCCTCGATGCCGCGCAACGCGTCGATCGACAGTTCGGGGCCACGGGTCCGCCGCAGGGCGTCCGCCAGCCGCTCGGCCGCCTGGCGCAAGGCATCGGGGGCGGGGTCGCCGTCGCCGGCCGCCGGGTGGTCTCGCCGCGCGCGCATCAGGACTGCGCGCTGGTTGGCGATCTTGCCGGCGACGATGCCGCGGACGATCTCCGTCCCCGTCTCGGAGTCGCTGGCGCGGTATTGCGCCCGGCGCAGCAGGACATTGCCGCTGACGGGTCCCTCCACCCGGGCCTGGAAGCGGCCATTGCGATCCAGCAGAACCAGGGTGATTCCCGCCGACGCGCAGGCCTCGATCAGGGCGGGCGAGACCCAGACGCCTCCAAAGACGACGAGGCTTCCCAGCATGTGCAGGGGAACGCGGCCCGGCGGGCTGTCCTCACGCTCGATCACCACCGACTGGCCGTCCTTACGCAGGCCGGCCCCTGGGGTGGTGACGTACAGGGTGTTGAGGAGGTGCTTCACGGCAGGTCCTCCATGGCCTCGGTCTCGTCCAGAAGCGCGGTGAGCCGCCGGTCGCGCCAGTCCCGCGCCGAGCGGCCGGCCAGGGCGGGCTGGCAGGCCGTGGCCAGGGAACAGGCCCGGCACAGTTTTCGGGTGTCCGTGGGCGGTGGCAGGCGGCCGTCCCGTATCATGTCATGAAGACGCCTGGCGGTGGTTTCGGTGAGGTCTCGCAGGGCGGAATCGAAGACCACCGGATGACGCCGTCGTGTCTCGCCGTAGAACAGCGCGCCCTCGGGAACCGGCCGGGCGGTCATCTCCTCCAGACACAGGGCTTGGGCGCACAGCTGGACGTCATCGGCGCGGTGCGGCTTGGGCCGGCCGCGCTTGTATTCCACGGGGTAGGGGGTTTCGCCATCCGGTCCGGCGTGAAACTCCACCAGGTCGGCGACGCCCGACAGGCCCAGGCGGTCGCAGGCGATGGGCAGGGACGTGACGACCCGAACCCCCTTGCGCCGATGCCGCTGGTGGACATCAACGGTCTCGTGCAACACGCGGCCCTCGGCGGTCAGGCGGTTTTCCTCCCAGACGCGCTCGATATGGATGAGCGCGCATTGCCGGAGGCAGTACAGCGCGTGTTGCAGGGCCGAGAGAGGGATCGGGTCGTCCATGCGCCCGGCTCCAGGGTCAGAGACGATCGTGCACCGTGACACCCTCGGGCAGCCCCGTGGTGTCGACGTCGATGGCGTAGTCCGAGATATGACGCGGGGGCGTGGTGGGATCGCCGTCGCGGCGCGCGCGGACGCGATCAAACAGCTTGTGCGCCTGGGCGTTCCCCAGGGCCGACTCATGCTGGAAGACGATGAGGCGCTGGGCGGTCATCTCGCCCCGCGCGGCGGAGCGGTCATGCTCGAACATCTCGCCCAGGGCGCGCCAGAGGAAGGCAAGGTCCTCGTTCGAGAAGCCGGTGCGTTCGGCGAGCTTGGCCGAGACAAACCCGTGCGCCCGGTAAAGGCCATAGGGCACGATGTGCTTGCGGCCCATGGTCCGGTTGTCGTGGCGCTCGTCCTCATCGGTGCCGCCCTGGCGGTCCTTCTTTTCCTTCTCCGTCGTGGCCGCCATGCGCGTGACCGTGATTTCCTGCGGCACGATCGGATCAATGGACTGGGCGAAGGTCAACTGGACGGGCCCGCGCACCTGGCCACAATTGACGCCCGTGCTCATCACCGCGCCGAAGGCGCGAATGTCGAAGAAGTGCTGGCACATGAAGGCCTGCACGGCCTCGGCCTCGGCGTCGTCCTTGGGGTTCAGCTTCTTGTCGGTCGCCACCTTGGCGTCGCTGGGGCGCGTGTGCGCATAGGCCTCGCGGTGGCGGTCGTTGAGGATGGAGCCATCCTGAACATAGATGCGGTATCCCGCGTCACCGGTGCGCGCCAGTTCGGTGAAGTTGCGAACCTTGCGCTTCAGGCAAACGTCGGTGACCAGGCCGCGCTGGGTTTCCTGGTCGATGCGCGGCAGGTTGCCAGCGTCCGGGTCGCCGTTGGGGTTGCCGTTGGTGACGTCGAAGAACAGGACGAAGTCATGGCGTTGGGCCAGGGTGCTCATGGCGTGATCTCCTGAGGCGGGGCGCTTGTGTATTCATGGTCACGCAAATCGTCGTCGCGATCCGTTCCGGATCGCTCGGGATTTGCACTCGTAGTCACGCAAATCGTCGTCGCGATCCGTTTCGGATCGCTCGGGATTTGCACTCGTAGTCACGCAAATCGTCGTCGCGATCCGTTTCGGATCGCTCGGGATTTGCTCTACGCGGCGGGGGGCGGGCCGTTGGCGGGCGCGTCGCTGGTGTCGGGGGGATCGGCGGTATCGGCAGAACCGGCCCGGTGGAAGCGCTGGTGGTAGTAGCCCAGGGCGAACAGGGCCTGCTGGTCCGGCGGCAGGGAACGCGGGAAGGGGGTTTCGCCCGGCGACATGCGCGCCATCACGGCGGCGATGTCCTGCTCGATCACATAGGCGAGCCCCGGCTTTTCCTTGCGTAGCTTGGTCAGGTGCGCCGCCGACCCACGGTCGATGAGGGGAAAGACGCTTTGCGGCGTGCTGGAGGCCGCGCCGTAGAACTTGTCCTTCACGGTGGCCTTGATCGAGGGCAGGGCGGCGTGCTGGGCACCCTCGTACAGGGCGAACAGGCGGCCAAGCAGATAGCCGGGGTCGGTGTTGTCGGGATCCAGGGCCACGGGGGGGTCCTCCGTCGTGGGATGGGGGGCAAGGCGATGGGCGCGGGCGACGATGGCCTTGAGCAGGGCGACGCGGAGCGCCGTGATCTGGCTATCGCCGCGTAGCCGCATGAGAAGCGTGGTCAGCAGGGTGGCCGGATAGGGTCGCCCGGTGAGGATGGCGCGCATCAGCTCTCCGCCGAGCTGGGGCGGGATGTTGTCGCTCTTGCGCTGGACGGCGGCCTCGACCAGGAGATGCCAGGGCGAGGGCCGCTTCTGGCGGGGCGGCGGCTGTAAGCGCAGGTCACGCGCATGGGCGCCGATGTGCTCGGCGATGCGGCCGAAGCTGTCCTCCAGCCAGAACCGCACCGATAGCCGCGCCTGATTGGGCGACAGCCCCAGGACATAGAACCGGGCCGCCTCAATCCTGGGGTTGATCCGCGACAGGGGCAGTCCCTGGGCCATGCCCTCCAGGATCGCGCGCACCGGGGCGATCGCCGTGTCCGGATTGATCTCGACGCCAAGGCCGAACGAGAAGGCCTGTTCGGCGATCGCCGCCGTCTCGGCGTCCTCGGCCTCGGCCCAGAAGACCGTGGTGGCGTCACCGATCTGCACCCGATGGTGGCTGTCCCGCGCCAGCATGTGGTTGAGCGCGGTGGTGTAGGCGAAGGCCGACGCGACGCTGACCGGCGCGTTGCCGCCCTGCTGGTGGCCGTACGACTCCAGGGCATCGAAGTTGAAGGAAACGATCGATCCCCCGGACGTCTGGGCGTTGAGGACGCCCTTGATCGCCGGGTGGGTGCGGGCGATCGGGGCGCGCTCGCCCGTGACCAGGCATATACCCTCGGCCCCGTCCGCGTCCGTCAGACAGGTGGACCAGAGGGGTCCGGCCGCCGGGCGTTGATGAAGAAAGCCCTGGTCCGTCTGGAGTCGGAAGACGACGTTGGTGTCCCGCATGGCATCGGGGAAGAGGGGCGGCGTGAACTGGTCGGGCGTCCAGGTCTCCAGGAACGTTCTGAGCGCCACGAGGCCGGGGTCATCCGTCCCGGCCAGGAGATCGGCGTGACAGGCCTTGAACGCGGCGTGGCGGCCGGCGGGGTCCTTCTTCTCGTCGCCGGTCACCCCCAACACGAACATGGTGTTGTCCCACAGGAAGAAGGGCCGGGGCGTCGTGCCGGGTCGCTTGAAGGACTGGGGGACGGCGATCAGGCGCGGCTGGGGCTTTTTCTTGTCTTCGTGGTGGCGCAGGTCGATCACCTCGCGCACGGCGCCGGCCGCGTCGAGGACGATGCAATAGGCGATCTTCTCCGTGCTGTATCCGAAGCGAGGCACC
>JANQGN010000008.1 GCA_028277295.1 Rhodospira sp. | reverse complement strand
ACGCCGCCGTGCGCGCTGGCGCCGACGCCTGCGAGCGCGTCGGCGACGGCCTGGTGGCGGCGCACATCATCGCCCGCCCGCACCGCGAGGTGGAGCCGGTGCTGTCCAGCGGCGCGCCGACGCCGGCCGCGGCCGCCTGATCGGGGCGCTCCCCCCCCCCCCGGCATGGAAGGACGCGCCATGACCGACGCCACCGACACGCCACCCGGTTGGGAGGACCAGAGCCGGCTCCCCGGCCTGTTCCGCCGGTTCGAGTTCGACGGCTACGCGCGGACCCGGGCCTTCCTCGACGGGGCGGCCGCCCTGTCGGAAACGGCGGGGATCCACCCGGATCTCAGCTTCGGCCGCACCTACGTCAACGTCACCGTGCGTCCTCGCCAAGACGGTGCGGCCGTCGGTACGGCGGAACGCCGTCTTGCCGCCCACCTGTCGGGCCTGGCAGCCGAACAGCGTGACCAGGACAAGGCGCCATGACCGAGGACGACAAGAATACCGGCAAGGACACCGACGCGGCCGCCGATACAGCCAAAGATCCTGGGGCGCCCAAACCCGCCGAGCCCGCGCGACGCGCTGGTGGCGGTGGCGGCGGTGGCGCGACACGGCGGGCCCGCCGCACCGCGCCAACGCCCGCCCCGCCCTCTCCGACCGAAACGCCACCGGCCCCGACCGTCGGCGTGACGGGTAACCCTCTGGCCCCCCTGCCCGCGCGACGGCCGTCCGTCTGGCCGGATTGAGGCCGGGACGCGGTCTCGTGTCCCATATCCGACGTTCGTCATCGTGTGCCGCACACTCCCGACGACCTTCGGGGTCGATCAGGACACTCGTAAACATATGATTCTTTTGTGGTCTATGGACTTGAAGGGTCTTGGCGCGGGCGGATGGCGCGAAGAACCGTCACATCCACCACACGAGAGACACCCCTCGTCGCGAGGTGACCATGCTCAGCAACCTGATGATCCCCGCCGTCCTCTTCTTCGGTCTCGGGGTGCTGGCCCGGCTGATCAAGTCGGACCTGAAGTTCCCGCCGGACCTGGCGAAAGCCCTGTCCATCTACCTGCTGATGGCCATCGGCCTGCATGGTGGCGTGGAACTGGCCAAGGTCGAACTGGCGGCCGCCGTTAACGCCATCGCCTGGGCACTGATCCTGGGCTTCAGCATGCCGATCCTCGGCTACTGGCTGCTGGTCGTCACGCGGCGGGTCAGCCCGATGGACGCCGCCGCCATCGCCGCGCACTACGGCTCGGTCAGCGCTGGCACCTTCCTGACGGCCATCGCCTTTCTGGACGCAAAGGGCATCGACTACGAGACCTATCCCCTGATCATGCTGGCGGTGATGGAATCGCCGGCGATCATTGTCGGGCTGCTGCTGGCGGCGCAGGCGCGCCAGAAGGTCAAGCTTGGCGCTGGCGGCGACGGCGCCTCCATGGTGGCCAACGGTAACGAAAACGGGGACGAGCGGGCACGCCTGGGCACGTTGCTGCACGAAGCACTCACCAACAGCAGCGTCGTGATCCTGGTCGGCTCTATGGTCATTGGCGCGATTTCGCTGCCGGGCGCCATGGACACGCTCAAGCCGTTCATCGACGAGATCTTCATGGGCGCCTTGTGCCTGTTTCTGTTCGAGATGGGCATGGAGGCGGCGCGTCGCCTGAAGGACTTCAAGCAGGTCGGCGCGCTTCTGGTCGGCTACGGTATCCTGATGCCGTTGATCGGCGGGACCGTCGGCGTGGCCATCGGCCATTATGCGCTTGGCTTCGGCGTCGGCGGCACCACGCTGGTCGCCGTGCTGGCCGCCAGCGCCTCCTACATCGCCGTGCCACCGGCCATGCGGCTGGCGGTTCCGGAGGCCAACCCCTCTCTCTACCTTACCCTGTCGCTCGGCATCACCTTTCCCTTCAACGTCGTCCTTGGCATCCCGCTGTACCACGGGATGGCCAGCATGCTGGCGGGGTCTTGACCAATGAGCGACACGGCGCGGACACATGGACGGAGAGACAACATGGTTGACCTCTACCCGGAAAAGCTCATCACCATCATCACGACGAGCGCGCTGGAAGACCGCTTGGTGCGCATCTTTCGCGAACGCGGCACCAGCGGCTACACCCTCGTGCCGGCGCGCGGGGCCGGCTCACGCGGCGAGCAGTCCGGACTGGAGTTCGACGCCAACATCCTGGTCAAGGTGGTCCTGCCAGGTGACCGTGTGGATACGGTTCTGGACGATCTGAAGCGCATGATCGGCAAGGGCTATCACCTGACCGTCTATGTCAGCGACGTTTCCGTCATCACGCCGGAGAAGTTCACCAAGCCGTTCGGCGGCTGAGCGGGCGCGCGACGGGCATCCGGGAGAGAGCGGAACCATGACCGAGGAGCGGGACTTCACCCTCCATGCCCAGCAGGTGCCCCGGCTGGGCCGCTACGCCACCCTGCGCCAGCTGCAGATCTTCTCGGAAATTGTGCGCCTGGGCAGCTTCACCAAGGCCAGCGAGTCGCTGTTCATCACCCAGCCCACGGTGTCGACGCAGATGAAGAAGCTGTCGCACGCCGTCGGCGCGCCGCTGTTCGAGCCGGTGGGCCGGACCGTGCGGCCGACCGAGGCCGGGCTGCGCCTGGAGGCCGCCGCCAACCGGGTATTCGAGGCCCTGGGCGAGGTCGAGGCGTGGGTCGCGGAGTACCAGGGCCTGCGGCGCGGCCGCGTGCGACTGGCCGTCATCACCACCGCCAAGTACTTCGCCCCGGAACTGCTGGGCGCCTTCAGCCGTGAGTACCCGGACATCGACCTGTCCCTGAAGGTGTCCAACCGCGACCGGGTGATTGAGCGCATCCGCGCCCACGAGGACGACCTCTACATCTTCGGCCAGCCGGAGTTCGACGACCTGGACGTCACCCAGTATCCCTTCGCGCCCAATCCTCTGGTGGTGGTGGCGGCGCGCGACCATCCGCTCGCCGGCCGGCGCCGCCTCGCCCTGGCGGAGGTGGTCCACGAACCCTTCATCCTCCGCGAGCCGGGGTCGGGCACCCGCCAGGCGACGGTGCGCGCGTTCGCCCAGGCCGGCGTGACGCCCACGGTCCGCATGGATCTGGGCAGCAACGAGGCTATCAAACACGCCGCCATCGCCGGTCTTGGGCTGGCGGTCCTGTCGCTGCACTCGCTGTCGGTGGAGGGGGCGCGGGGTCCGCTGACCGTGCTGGATGTCGAGGGATTCCCGATCCACCGCCGCTGGTGGCTGGTGCACGCGCGCGGACGCGACCTGTCGCCTCCAGCGACTGCCCTGCTGGATTTCGCGCAAAGGTACGAGTCCGTGCTCACCACCCAGGTAGACCAGCTGTTGGCGGACTTCGGTATCGCCCCGGCGCCGGCCGAGACGGAGACGGCGTGACATGGACCGCGCCCCCCTGCTGGCCATGCTGGATCGCCACAACACCCGGTTCATGGAAGAAGCGGCGATGATCACCCGCGCGCGCCGGTTCGTGGCCGCAACGCCGGGATGCTTCGACCGGACGACACCCCACGGCCACGTGACCGGCTCGGCCTGGGTGGTGAGTCCGGCGCGCGACCGGGTGCTGATGATCCTGCACCGCAAGCTGGGCCAGTGGCTGCAGCCGGGCGGACACGCCGACGGCGATCACGACCTGCTGCGCGTCGCCGTGCGCGAGACCGCCGAGGAAACGGGCCTGTCCATGGACGCCGTGCGACCGCTGTCACCCGGGATTTTCGACGTGGACGTCCATACCATTCCGGCGACGGCGACGGAGCCACGCCATGTGCACCACGACATCCGCTTCCTGCTGGAGGTCGATGACCGGCTGACCCCGCCCGGCAACCCGGACGAGACGCATGCCGTCGCCTGGGTGCCGCTGGATACCGTGCCTCGCTTCAGTACCCTACTGTCGGTGCATCGCATGACCCGCAAGACCTTTGCATGGCGGCGCGGCCGGAGGACGACCGCATGATCACCCTGCGGACCCATGTGTTCATTGACTCGTTGCAGCCCCAACTTGCCACCTATCTCGGCACCGTGGCCCAGGGCTTCCTGCCGGTGCCAGGCGATGCCTGTCTATGGATGGAGGTGGAGCCCGGGATGGCCGTGCACCGCCTGACCAACATC
>JANQGN010000738.1 GCA_028277295.1 Rhodospira sp. | reverse complement strand
TGATTCAGAAACAACCTACACACCGTAGGTTGGGCAAAGCGGAGCGTGCCCAACAAGGGCGGCTCAAGTTGCACCACTTGTTTCTGAATCGTTCCTAAGGGTCTATGAAGGGTGTCGGGGCTAGAGACGGATACGGATAGCACGCCGCCGGCATCGGTGGCGATCACCCACACGTTTCGGACGAGGGCTTCCCGCACGGTCAGTCCGAAGCTCTCCTTCGACAAGGACGGGACCATCAGGACATCAACATTGCCGTAGAAGGTGTCGAGGTCCTCCTGATCGAACGGGGGCACGATCGACACACGGCCGCGCCCCTTCCATTCCTTGGGGGTCATGGATGCTTGGCCCAGCCGCAGATTGATATCCGGGATCACCAGATGCCAGTTGCGGTCCTTCAGGCTTTCAAACACCTGCTTGAGCCAGAAGTACCCCTTGTGCGTGGCGCGTCCCCCCAGGTAGGCGAACCGCACCGCGCGGCCGACGCGGGCGCGTTCGGTCGCGGCCGGCATCAGCACGCCGTTCTCGTTGACGCGCAGGCGATCGGGAGACAGGCCGTTGGCGACATACAAGTCCCGCTGGAATGCCGACGGAGTCAGCAGGAGGGCGGCCTTCTCCAGGATCGAGGCCAGGTGATAGAAGCGTTTATGGGTGAAGGCGCTGTCGGGCATGCAGCGGGCGCAGGTCCGCAGGTCGATGGTGCGCTGGTCACAATACGCGCCGGCCCTGACTGTCCCGCGATGCGTCCGTCAGCGGCGGGGCATAGAGCGTTTCGGCGGGCGACGGGAGGTCCGGCCGCAACCCGGCGCGAAAACCCCGTTGACGAAACGAAGGACGTGGACGACACGCCGGCCCGTGACAAAGATAACCGCAAGAAAAAAATTGATTGCCCGGGCAACGGGGTTGCGTCCGCGTAGAAGAGAGGTCATCCGCTCTATGACATACGGATCGTAGTTCTGTGCATTCCTTAGTTTTGTCAGAAAGGATCGCATGGCGTGCCCGGGCTGGATGCAACGGACGCCTTGCGCGTCCCTTACAGCCGATCGCCCGAAGCCGGAATCACGTCGTGATCCGACGTCGAGCGTGAATCGGCTGTAAATTCAAAAGAGAGCGTGGAGTCACGCTAGGCGCGCCATGCCCGGCCGACGGGCGCGACACGCGGGGACGATAGTTCAGCCGACTCTGGGTCGCAACCGGAAACACCGCCGGGCAGCCGTTCTCAGGATGGCTGGGCGCTTTTCAGGGCCGAGACCGATGGCCGGGAAAGGGCCGGTGCAACACGGGCAAGAGACGCTCGCCAGGGTCGCAAGCAGAACCCATATCCCATTTATGGGCGATCGCATTCACACGTCTTTTCCCCGGATGGCAGCCCTTGCCCGGAACACGGCGGGGGCTGCCGCCCCCGATCCCCCGCTTGGGAGGAGACCTCCCAAACCCTCCTTTTTCTCTAAAGAACTGGGGGTTTGGGGGCTGTGCCCCCAAGACGAAACCGGGCGTAGCCCGGTTCACCTTCCGCAAATCCAATCAACATCGAGACAAAAAAAGTGAATCGCATGGCCTTTGAAAGGGGAGGCAGGCCGGGCACCGCGTGGGGCCTTGGGGCACGCCCCGTCTGCCCGCCAAGCCTCGAGACGCCATCATGAGAACGGCTGACCGCCGGCCGTTTTCCAAAAAGGGCCGCTGGCGTGAGGCGCGAGGATCAGTCTGCTTCGGCGGCCTCGGCGGAGAGGCGGCCTTCGGCGGCCGGCGCGGCGCAGACGCGGTTGCGGCCGCCGCGCTTGGCCGCGTAGAGGGCCTTGTCGGCGGCTTTCAGGGCGGCGTCGAACGTGGTGTGCTGGGCCAGCGAGGCAACCCCCAGGCTGGCGGTGACAGCCAACGGCCCGACCGACAGGGCGAAGGGCTCGCTGTTGATGGCCGACAGGAACCGGCGGGCGGAGATCATGCCCTGGTCCTGCGTGGCGCGGCCGACGATGATGCCGAATTCCTCTCCGCCCAGCCGGGCGATGACATCGGTTTCCCGCGCCACCCGGCGCAGGCGTTGGGCCAGTTCCACCAGAACCTCGTCGCCCACGTCGTGGCCATGACAGTCGTTGATCGCCTTGAAGTGGTCCAGGTCGATCATGATCAGGCAGTCATCGCCGCCATAGCGGTTGAGGTCGGAGATGTCGGTGTTGGCGGCGGTGACGAAGGCGCGGCGGTTCTTCAGCCCGGTCAGGGGGTCGTGGTTGGCCAGGAAGGCGGCCTCCTCCAGCAGCGTGTTGCTGCGCTCGGCCTCGCTGACGAAGCGTTCGCGGACCTGATTGTAGAAGGCGGCGATGTAGCCGGCCTCGGTTTCCCGCTCCACGGTCACCGGGTTGGAGAAGTCGCCCTTCACGCCCTGGGCGGCCAATTGGTTGAGCAGATCCAGCATGGCGGTGCCGGCGCCGTGCTCGGCCACGTTCAGGCCGATGCGCTCGTCCTCGGGCGACACGCGGAAACCGACAATGGGGTCGGTGACCCGAATCACCACCCAGGCGACACAGAAGGCGAACACCGAGACCGTCACCGTGCCCAGCGCCTGCACCCAGAGCCAGTCGAGCCGGCCGTCCACCTGAGGCGGGATCTTGTGCTCGTAGGCGAACAGGGGCAGCAACGCGGTGCCGACGATGCCGGCGAACAGGTGCACGGGAATGGCGCCCACCGGATCATCCAGCCGCAACCGCGCCAGCAGGTGGGTTCCCCCCACCGCCACCAGCCCGCCCATGGCACCCAGGGCCGCCGCGCCCAGGGGGGGCAGCACCTCGCAGCCCGCCGTGATGCCCACCAGCCCGCCCAGCATGCCGGTCAGGATGTCCACGGCGCCGGCCTTCTTGCGCATCACCCAGCCCAGCAGAAGGATCACGACAATTCCGACGGCGCCGCCGACGGCGGTGTTCACCAGGATCAGCGGCACCTGGTTCTCGAAATCGGTGGCGCCGCCGCTGTTGAAGCCGAACCACCCGAACATGAGGAGAAAGGCGCCCAGGGCGGAGACCGCCAGGTTGTCGTTGTCGATGCGGCCCCCTTTGATGTCGCCGTCGCTGTCGCTGTCGCCGTCGCCGGCCTTGGTTTCGAAGCGGCCCAGGCGCGGGCCGATCAGGATCACCGCCGCCAGGGCGATGGCGCCGCCCACGGCATGCACCACGGTGCTGCCGGCGAAGTCGAAAAAGCCCATCTTGGCCAGCCATCCGCCCTCGGCCCAGACCCAGTGACCGGTGAAGGGGTAGACCAGCAGCGTCATGGCCACCGCCAGCAGCAGATAGCCGCCGAAGCTGGTGCGTTCGGAGACGGCGCCGGAGACGATGGTGATGGCCGTGCCGCAGAACATGGCCTGGAACAGGGCGGTCAGGATCACCGGCGGGTCGTCGGTCAGCATGGGGGACGCGCCCATGCCCAGGACCCCGTTCCAACTGGGCCCGAACATCACCGAATAGCCGATCAGCAGATAGAGGAAGATACTGGTGCCCAGGTCGGCCACGTTCTTGATGGCGACGTTGACCGAGTTTTTGCGGCGGACCATGCCCGCCTCGTAGCACGCGAACCCGGCCTGCATCAGCAGGACCAGGAAGGTAGACAACGCAAGCCAGATCATGAGGGCGTCGGACATAAGGGATGCCTTCTCGGCAGGCACGCCGGTGCTCCTGCACAGGAAGGCGCCAGCGCACGGCGATTGTCAAGCCTCCGTTTGTCCCCTGGATTAATTTTCCCCTTATTCGTTTGGGGCCTTGGGCCTGTGCCCGGGCGCGCGAGGACGGCTACGGATACGGATACGGATACGGATACGGATACGGATAGGAAAACGGATACGGATAGGAAATCCAACGCACCCTGAGGGTCTATGAAGGGTGTCGGGGCTAGAGATTAGCGGGGGCAGGATGTGAGGTCAACGCTCAAGACCGACGCCGAGCGACCTCGCGCGGACATTGGCGCGCCTTCGATCGTGCGATTGGGCCGGTCTCAGGCGTTGTCGAACAGACGTAAGACGAGCGCCCTCAGCACCCTCCTGCGGCGGAAGAGGTACACTACCAGGCAATCCACTGATCGAGCTCGGGCTGGGCGATGTCATCCCAGTCCGGCACCGGCTCGGGCGCGTCCTCCCAGGCCGGCGGTCCGCGGGCGAGCGCGATCGGAGGTGGCCGGGGCGGCTCACCGATGTGGGTGAGAATCCGCTCGATCGGCGCAGCCTCGGTGATGAAAGCGACGAGGCGCATGTCCGCCCCACAGTTCGGGCAGACCAGCGGCAGCGACTCAAACAGCGAAGACCCGGACACGTCGGGACATGAAGTGGCCCGGGGGGTAGACGAGGTGGAGGCCGGCCTCCGGGGCGTCGAATCCTTCTTCCACCAGATCGGCTTGGCGGTCGTTCAGCTCCAGCTCCAGCCGCACCTGTGAGTGGGCGGCGCAGAAGGCGCTGACGACTGGACCCATGTGCCGGAGGCCGAAGGTCAATGGGGTCGTCACCCGCAGGCGGCCGGTGAGCTCGGTCCGCGTGGCTGAGACGAGCTGCTCCGTTTCCTCTTGCGATCGCAATCGACGACGGGCCGACCGCGATCGTCCGCGGCAACGACTTCCGCGGCAATGCCGCGACTGATCTCGGCGGCGCGATTCTGTTCCGCAACGTCGGTGCCGGCAGCCAGATCGGTGGCGACAACGAGACCTCGCTGAGCGACGACCTGGATGCCAGCGGGCAGTGCAACGCCAACCTCGGGGTGCGCAGCTGCATCGTGCCGATGCAACCCAGGTACCCGGGCGAGCGGCGCGCGCCTCGGACGTCCGAGACCATGCTGGAGCTGCCGGAGGAGCGTTTGCCGATGCTGATCAGAGTGGCCCTGGGGAGCGATGAGACTCTGACCCTGTGACCCTTGCTAACGGTCATGCCGTGTCTCTGGCACCCCGGAGCATGGAACAAGAGCCGCAGCAGTTTGCAGGCTCGTCGCGGCGAGGCGCCGCTCCCACCAAATC
>JANQGN010000643.1 GCA_028277295.1 Rhodospira sp. | reverse complement strand
CCCGCATTGCGCCTTGCGTGACCGGGCATGATCGCCTACGCATGGGCTCCGGCCTCGCCGTCCTCCTCCACATCGCCCAGGGAGTCCCGCCGCGCCATGCGCATCCTGCGCCATCATGACGAATTCCCGCCCGACTGTCGCGGCGGAGCCGTGGCGCTGGGCAATTTCGATGGCGTGCACCGAGGGCACCAGGCGGTCATCGCCACCGCGCATCGCGTCGCCGAACAGCCACCGGCTGGCGCCGTCGCCGCCCCTGGCGCCCTCTCTCACACCCCGGCCAGGATCCCCGTGGGCGTGATGACCTTCGACCCGCATCCTCGCCGGCTGTTCCAGCCCGATGCGCCCCCCTTCGCCCTGTCGGCCCTGCGCACCAAGGCACGCCGAATCGAGGACCTGGGCGCCGATTTCCTGTACGTCCAGCACTTCGATCATGCCTTTTCCCGCCATCCGGCGGAGTGGTTCGTGGAGACGGTTCTCGCGCGCAATCTCGGTGTGCGCCACGTTGTCATCGGTGAGGACTATCACTTCGGCCAGGACCGGCGCGGCGACGCCTCGCTCATGCGGGCCATGGCCGCCGATCTGGGGTTCGGCGTGACCACGGTGGCGCCCGTCACCGACGGAGAGGGCCGGATCCTGTCCTCCACCCGGGTCCGCGAGGCCCTGGTGGCCGGCCGGCCGGAGGAGGCCGCCCACGTGCTTGGCCAGCCCTGGGAGGTGGAAGGCCGGGTCGAGCACGGCGACGCGCGCGGGCGCGTCATCGGCTTTCCCACCGCGAACCTGCGGCTGGGCGCCGTCCTGCGCCCGGCGCTGGGGGTCTACGCGGTGCGCGCCGGCGTGGACGCCGGAGCCGGAACGGTCTGGCATGATGGGGTGGCCAACTACGGTCGGCGCCCCACCTTCGATGCGACGGACCCGCTTCTGGAAGTGCATCTGTTCGGCTTTGACGGCGACCTTTATAATCAACATCTTCGGGTACGGCTGGTTGCCTTCCTGCGACCTGAACGAAAATTCGACGGCCTTGACGCCCTCAAGGCCCAGATCGGCGCCGACGCGGACGCGGCGCGGCGGCGGCTCTCGGCGAAGGTCTGAGCGATGAGCGTGGATTACAAACGAACCGTCTTCCTGCCCAGGACCGACTTCCCGATGAAGGCCGGCCTCGCCAGGAAGGAACCGGAGATCCTGGCGCGGTGGCGGCGCATGGACCTTTATCGGCGCCTGCGCGACCAGTCGAAGGGGCGGGAGAAGTTCATTCTCCATGATGGCCCGCCCTACGCCAACGGCCACCTGCACATGGGCCACGCGCTCAACAAGATCCTCAAGGATGTGATCGTTCGCGCCCATCAGATGATGGGCAAGGATTCCAATTACGTGCCCGGTTGGGACTGTCACGGCCTGCCCATCGAATGGAAGATCGAGGAAGGCTACCGCAAGCGCGGACAGGACAAGGACAGCGTCGACCCGGTCGAATTCCGTAAGGAATGCCGTGAGTTCGCGGAAAAGTGGATCGCCGTCCAGAGCGAGGAGTTCCAGCGCCTGGGCGTCATCGGCGACTGGCAGACCCCCTACACCACCATGGCCTATGCCGCCGAGGGCCAGATCGCGCGCGAGCTGGGCACCTTCCTGATGAACGGCAGCCTTTACCGTGGCGCCAAGCCGGTGATGTGGTCGGTCGTCGAGAAGACCGCGCTGGCCGACGCCGAGGTGGAGTACCACGACCATACGTCGAGCACCATCTGGGTGCGGTTCCCGGTGCACCGGGCGCACGACGTGGCGCTTGAGACCGCCAGCATCGTCATCTGGACCACCACGCCCTGGACCATGCCCGGCAACCGCGCCCTCGCTTACGGCGAGGACATCGCGTACGCCGTGTTGCGCGTCGTGGCCGCCGCCGAGGACAGCCTGGCACGCCCCGGCGAGCGCCTGGTGATGGCCGCCGACCTGGTGGAACAGGTCTGCCAGGATGCCGGCATCACCGAGTACGAGATCGCCCATCGCCTGCCCGGACGCGCCCTGGCCGGCACGGTGTGCCATCACCCCTGGCATGGCAAGGGCTACGACTTCCCGGTACCGGCCCTGCCCGGCGACTTCGTGACCACCGACCAGGGCACCGGCTTCGTGCACATCGCCCCGGGCCATGGCGAGGACGACTACTGGCTGGGCGTCGCCCACGGCGTCGCCGTTCCCGACACCGTCGGCGGGGACGGCCTCTACCTGGATCACGTGCCCCTGTTCGCCGGTCAGCACGTGTTCAAGGTGGCCCCGGCGATCATTGATGCCATGCGGGACGCAGGCGCCCTGTTGGCGCATGGCACCCTGCGGCACAGCTATCCCCATTCCTGGCGCTCCAAGGCACCGCTGATCTTCCGCAACACGCCGCAGTGGTTCATCTCCATGGAGACGAACGACCTGCGGCGGAAGGCCCTGGACGGCATCGACGCCACCCGCTGGGTG